>JAOZLU010000220.1:5156-10055 GCA_029934695.1 Desulfobacterales bacterium
CCCTCAATCTCAACATGAATCCCCCGCAGTCGCTCCTCAAAATCAAAATCCTCCTCCTCTTGCACAGCCACGCCCACATACCGCCCCGGTGTCAGGCTCCAGTCATTCTCCGCTATCTCGCTTCTGTCAACCCGTTTGCACAGGCCCTCCACATCAGCAAACCGGGCATCCGGAAACCAGGTTTGCAGCTTCATACCCTGCTTATGGAAATAAAGCGTCCGCTTTAAAGATTCAATCGTTTCCTTACGCAGGCGATCCAAGTCTTTCAGCAACTGCGCCATTTCTTTGTTGTTCCAGTCCGCATCTTTGCGGCAGCCCATCTCTTTTTCCGCATAATCCGCAATCCGGGTGTTGAGCTTGTAAACATCGTCAGTCTGCTTCCCCATCGCCCTGATCTTATCTGAAACTGGCTGAAAACGCTTATAAATCTTATGCTGCTGATTATTGACAGATTTAACATTCCCTGAAAAACCAGGCTGTTTTTTGGAAAACCAGTTATTGTATCGGGCAATGGCCTGAATCAGACTTTTTCCCTCTTTTTGATAAGACTTGTAATCATTCCTGAGCGCATTCAGGTTTTCATTATAAGCATCGCATAATTCCTTGTTGAAAATGGCTCCGAGACCGTCCCCGCTTTTCAGATCATAAAACGCCGCCAGTTTTTTCGTCAAGGCATCCGCACAGGTTTCAAACGCCTGAATCCGTTCCTTTATTTCCCAAGCGTTTGCATTGTATGCGTCCAGATATTCCTGAATCAGTTTCAGGTATTTGTCGCTCTCGCCCCGGTAAAGCCAGACAATGGAGGTGATGTTTTTCAGTTGCTCCGGGGTAAAGTCGTGGATCTTCCGGGTCACTTTCCGGTAAATATTGCGGGCATCAATCATCAGCACCTGATCTTGCAAATCTTCTGATTTCCCCTTGTCAAAAAACCAGAGCGTACAGGGCAGGGAGCGAGTATAAAAGAAATTGGTTCCGATGGAAATAATGACATCCGCATGGCCGGTATTCACCAGTTTTTCCCGGATGAGCTTGTCCGAATGCCCCGCGTCCGAAGCAGAACTCGCCATGACAAAACCGGCCCGTCCCTTTTCATTCAGATACGAATAAAAATATTGTATCCACAGATAGTTGGCATTGCTGAGGGCATGGGTCTTTTTATTGATTCCCGGCAGTCCAAAGGGGAGACGCGGATCATTTTTCACCTTTTTGGCATCCACGCCATCCACATTGAATGGCGGATTTGCCATCACAAAATCGCATGTTCCCGCGAGTTCATAGTGATCTTCATAAAATGTGTTTTCCTGGGAAATGTTAATCTCCAGACCATGCACCGCAAGGTTCATCAGTGCCAGACGGGTATTGGTTTCGGCTTTTTCCTGGCCGTAGAAGGTCACTTTTTTTGTGGTCTTTTCCCCCTTACTTTCAATGAAATAGCCGGTCTGGACAAACATGCCGCCACTGCCGCAGGCCGGGTCAAACACCGTCCCGTGATCCGGCTCAATGACATTCACAATGGTCTGCACCAAAGAAATCGGCGTGAAAAACTCTCCGCCCTCCTGCGCGCCGGTCATGGCGAATTTGTTCAGAAAATACTCATAAATTCTCCCGAAAACATCTCCGGCCGCTGTCTGCAATGCCTCACGGTTAAATATCCGTAAAAGCTCCTGAAGCAGATCATCTTCAAACAGGGTATAATTTTTCGGTAGCGCGCCCTTCAAGTTTTCATATTCCTCTTCAATGATTCTCATGGCATCATTGATGGCCTTTCCGGGCGTTTCACCTTCCGGGAGTTCAGCCAGATAATCGAAACGTGCTTTCTCCGGCATGAAAATGGCGTTTTCTTTCTCAAAATCCGCCTTGATAATTCGACGTTTACGCCCTCCGCGGGACGGTAAATTCGCTTCTATCTTCTCTTTCACCACCTTAAACCGGTTAAACGCATGTCTCAGAAAAATCAGGCCCAGCACGGGCATACTGTATTCTGAAGCAGTCAGCTTTGAATTTGCCCTCAGCTGGTCAGCGGCCTCCCATAGATCATTTTCAAGCTTTGTCATGTCTTGCATGGTAATAGTCAGGCTTTCGTTAATTGTATCAAATATTTCTCAGAACAGATATGTTGCCGAGCTACACTCCGAACAATCTGTCAATCCAAGGAGATTGAAGGAATACAACCTTCTATCCATATTTTATGAAACAAATCATGTCAAGAAAAAATTTGAAACTGTCAGAAAAAAATTTGATGTCCCAATTTGGGATTTCCATACTTTTTGAAATAAATCATGTCAGAAAGCTCAAAAAATCTGATTCCCTTATTATAGAAACTGTCAAAAACAAATCTGCTTTTTTCGACTTGTTTTTTTCAGACCAGTTTGTTATTTCAGACTTGTCTGATTTGAATAAAATCGTTTTTCGGTCATCTTGACTGGTTTTATTTCATATTTTCAATCTGTTAAAGGAATTTTATGACAGAACAGCAAAAGTACCCTTTGAAAAGAATTGCTGATCATCATTCCTTCCTGACCCCGAAAGGACGGATACTGGGAGATTATATTGCCGAAAATCCCAGGAAAGCGGTTTTTATGACAACCCGGGAACTGGGCGCAGCCAGTCAGGTCAGTGAATCCACCGTGGTCCGTTTTGTCAGTCAGATCGGGTATGACGGGTATGCCGGGTTTATTCAGGCTCTTAGAGATTTTGTGGATACGGACCTGACACTGATGGACCGGGTCGATCTTTCAGACATACAGGGATCAGACAGATTCCATCAGATTATATGAGGAAAATTGACAATCTGAAGAAATTTTATGAATCATTTGACAGAGATGAAGAAACTTGTCAGTCTTATGTTTTTCAAACAAGGATCAGCGCACTTCTTACTTGACATATCTCATCTTTCTGTCAAAAAAAGGAGAATATTGTGAAAAATAAAATTTGTATTATCATCGTTTTGCTGAATCTGCTGTTCTTTGCGGTATTATCGCCGGTATTCGGAGAAACAGGACCTGGAGTTTCCATATTTCCCAAATCTTTCTCAGACACACTGAATATTGTTGCATCTTTTGAGGCTCCGGACGTGATCACTGTCGGCCTTGTCCATGACGGAACCTATATGTGGAGCGTTGGTTCCGGAACGAACAAAATTTATCAGTCGGACACTTCCGGAAACGTCATTTCTTCCTTTGACACTCCGGGAGCCTTTCCTTTTGGTCTTACTTATGATGGAACCTGTTTGTGGCTTTCCGAATTTGGAAATGGGAGGGTCTATCAATTGGACACATCCGGAAATATACTCACATCCTTCGGGTTTTCCGGTAAATTGCTGTCCGGTCTCGCATATCAGGCTTCGGGGGATGATGAACCATATTTATGGGCTTCCGACTTTGAAACCAGAAAAATTTACAAATTGGACACATCCGGAAACGTCATCACCTCTTTTGATTCTCCCGGGTCCGACCCCATAAGCCTTGAGTATGACGGAACCCATTTATGGCATACAGATTCCAAAAGCCGGAGAATTTACAAGCTGGACACATCCGGAAATCTCATAGCTTCTTATGATTCACCTGTTGAAAAGCCTTACGGTCTGGCGTATGACGGTACTCATTTATGGCTTTCCGATGATAAAGAGGACAAAATTCATCAGGTGGAAACAGAACAGACCGTCACAGCAATAGGCTCGTCAGTAAGCCGGACGTTCACCATCACAAATTCAGGCGACGAGCCTCTTATTATGGGAAAGCTTTCGATCACAGGCAGAGACACGTCTGATTTTCGCATAGAAAATGACAACTGCTCAGGTCAGACCATGGCCCCGTCAGAAGCCGGAACTTATGATATCGTCTTTTCCCCCTTCTCGGCAGGCGGAAGAAACGCAATCCTTGAGATACCATCCAACGATCCGGATAACCCCACATTGGATATGCCTCTGAGCGGAACCGGGGAAGGCGTGGGATATCTTGTCACTTCTGATAATCTCTGGATCAGGGCCGTCATTAACACTCAGGAAAAAGGGAGGATTGAGGCGGTCTGGCAAAAAGGGGGTGAAGATGAAACTGAAGCCGGTGACCGGGTGATCTGGGGATATTTCCATGCCAGTCCCGATGATGTCAACTGGGGCAGCAGACAAAATCCTGATGTGTTTGTCAAAATCTGGTTTGACCGCAGCGGACGGGTGGATGTGAATTATTTCCATGTTTCAGTGCCCGATATTGATGTCTATTCAGATTATCCTTATGACGGCGTTCCTGATACCCACGGTGTCACAACTTTGGGCACAAGGTATATCCGCCAATATTATCAGGATGGTGAGAGTGAAATGGATGAAAAAGAGGAGGATGGAAACCCGCCCCCGGGATATTCCCCAGCCAATGACCCGCCAGGATACTATCCAAATGCCGAACTCAGGATCGGTGCGGTCATCAGCACCCGTGAAAAAGGGGATATCGAGATGATTTGGAGCAAAGGTGGGCAGGACGCGACAGCCGGCGGTCATCAGGTGATCTGGGGCCATTTTTACGCCAGCCCTTTGGATGTGAACTGGGGAAGCGCAGACAATCCTGATCTGTTCGTCAAAATATGGTTTGACGCGAGCGGAAGGACTGATGTGAATTTCTTCCATGTGTCTGTTCCTGATATTGAAGTCTTTTCCGACTTTCCTGCTGATAAAAGCTATGATGAAAAAGGAACAACGATTCTGGACAACAGATATATCCGAAATACGTTTCAGTCATCATCTCCACTTGAACCAGGAACAATTACGCTCACCTGGGACCCTGTTGATGCCACGGATTTTGAAAATTATGTGCTGGGGGACAGCTTCGAGGCATTATCCTTTTAACAGCAATTTATCAGTTTTCTTGCCAGCTTCTGCAACTCCCAAAGTGGAAAAAGGAACGGTCA
>JAOZLU010000221.1:0-7145 GCA_029934695.1 Desulfobacterales bacterium
AGTGCGGAAATGGAGCCGCCAGGCGGAATTTTCGCATTTTCAAACAGCGACCAAATCAAAAAAGTACCCGATCAACGTGAATATGACAGCGGATCGGAGGATGAAACGGATATCCATCTCATCTTGAAATCCGCTATATATAAGGCAGATTGTTGACATCCTGTTCATTTTTTATCTATGTTCATAAAAAATGAACAGGAGGAAAAAATGAACACAAGGGCAGGAATGGGCACAAAACACAAAACAGAAGATCGGGACGGGGAAATCGGAGTTCCGGAAAAAGCCGTCGGGATGTTCCAAAAAACAACCGGACTGGCCGCTGATGTGCGACCGGTTCCTTTTTCCGACGCGTCTGACTCACCGGATGTGCGGGTCAGGATCACCTTTCAGGGCACAGCCCGGCACTACCACGCCGCAGTTACAGCAAGAAGCACACCTGCCGGAATCGGTCTGGCTGTCCGGAAATTGGGCGGGCTTTCGCAGAAATCCCTTGTGATTGCAGGACATATTCCCTCCGGACTGGCAGACCGGCTGAGGAAGACAGGTATCATGTTTCTTGACACGGCCGGAAATGCATATATCAATGACCCGCCTTTGTTCATCTTTGTCAAAGGAAACAAGCCGGAGGCTCCCCTGTGTTCCGGGACGCTGACTCGTGCATTCCGGCCCGCGGGACTGAAAGTGATTTTTGCCATGCTGTGCAACCCGGGGCTGGAAAACGCTCCGTTTCGGGAAATCGCCGGTGTTGCGATGGTAGCACTGGGATCTGTGAGCGTGGTTATGAATGATCTGATGCGGGCAGGGCATCTGTCTGACATGGGAACACGCGGCCGCCGGCTGATCCGAAAGGAGGAACTGATGGGAAGGTGGGTGACATCATATCCGGAGCAGCTGAGGCCGAAACAGATCATAGGATTTTACAGGGCCGCGGACAACACGCCGCGGGATCATATTGTTCTTGCGCCCTTTGAAGCCCGATGGGGCGGAGAGGCCGCTGCGGACATTCTGACAGGATACCTGAGACCCCGGACGGCAACCGTTTATATAAAAAAGCCGGTCAGGGAGTTCCTGCTGAAAAACATGCTCAGAAAGGATCCTCACGGAAACATCGAAATTCTCAGGGCGTTCTGGACGTTTGAGGACAGGCGGACATCACCGGTGGTTCATCCGCTTCTGATTTATGCGGATCTGCTTGCCAGCGATGATCCCAGAAACATTGAAACAGCGGGGATTGTCTATGAACAGGAAGTTGCTCAATTTGTCCGGGAAGATTGACAGTATTTTGACAGCGGTTTTTGAAGCCATCTCCGATGGTGCCGAATCTATGGGTGTTCCCTTTTTTGTCGTCGGGGCCACAGCGCGGGATGTGATTCTGGAATACGGGCATGATATCAGGACAATCCGGGTCACCAGAGACGTTGATTTCGGCATCCGGGTGCCAGACTGGAACCAGTATGACCGCTTGAAAGCAGAGCTGGTTGCGACAGGGAAATTCAGACAGGGCAGAGAGATTCAGCGGCTTTACCATGAAAAGGGCCTTCCTGTTGACATCATTCCGTTCGGTCCCTTGGCGAACTGTCTCAACGCGCTGACCTGGCCCCCGGATCATGAAATTGAGATGAACATGCTCGGATTTGAAGAGGCGTACAACCACTCATTGCGAGTCAGAGTGAGAGAGGATCCGAGGCTTAACATACGATTCGCATCTCCGGCAGGCCTGACGCTGATGAAAATCATTTCATGGAGCGACAGGAGAGCGGACAAAGATGCTCAAGACATCGCTTTGCTCATTCGCAACTATGCGGATGCCGGAAACATCGAACGTCTGTATGATGAAGGGGATTTGCTGGAAACGGAGGAGTTCGATCTGGAACACGCGGGGGCCCGACTGCTCGGGCGGGATATTGCAAAAATTTCAACGCCTGAATCAACAAAGTCGGTTCTTGAGATACTTGCCCGTGAAACGGGTGAGCAAAAGCGATACAGACTGGTTGAAGGGATGATAAAGGGATTGATTTTAAACCATGATTTTGACAATGTTTTTGAAAAAAGTCTCCAACTGTTGGATAAACTGAAAGCGGGTATTCTTGATGAAAGCAGTCACCATTATGCTGGGAAAAAAGTACCCGATCAACGTGAATATGACAGCGGATCGGAGGACGAAACGGATATCCATCTCATCTTGAAATCCACTATCATAACCAGTGAATACCATGAAAATCCTCCTCACCTTCATCGGAAATAACGACTGCTTCCCAAATGAAAAACCAGGGGCAATTCTCTCTGTTCTGCGTCAGATCAGATTTGACAAAATGTATCTGCTCTACAATCACGAGAGATATCTGAAGCCAGCGGCCGAGGTTCGGCGATATTGTGAAATTCATTTTTCCAAGCTGAAAATCGCCTGTCAGAAAGCCCTGTCAGAAAACCCCGCGGATTACAACACAGTCTATCCGGCCATGTACAAGGCCGTAAGAAAAATCCTGAAACAAAACAGGAGTGCGAAATATACTATTTCGCTGAGTTCAGGAACGCCCACCATGCATTCATGCTGGATATTCCTGCGTCAGGGCGGGGTGATTGACGCTGAACTGATTCAGGTGTCCAGAGATGCTGAGATTTCCCAAGTCTGTTTTGATCTGGATGATTTCCCGAAAATTCAGCAGGTTCCTGAAATCAAAGCTGAGATGACAAGGCTGGCCCGGGAGAATCAGGCACTGAAAAGCCGGTTGCAGCTGAGGCATGACGATATCATTGGTGAGTCTCCTGAGATTCTCAAGATCAAAGAACAGATCGGTCTTTTTGCGGACACCGACATTCCCATCTTCATTCAGGGTGAAACCGGAACCGGAAAGGAGCTTGTCGCAGAGGCGATTCATTACAACAGCCCGAGAAAGGAAAAGCCGCTGATCAAAATCAACTGCGGCGCCATTCCGCCGGAGTTGTTTGAAAGTGAATTTTTTGGACACAAAAAAGGGGCGTTCACCGGAGCGATTTCCGATAAAAGCGGAAAATTCAGGCAGGCTGATGGCGGAACGATTTTCCTGGATGAGATTGCCGACCTGCCCCTGACCATGCAAGTAAAGCTTTTGCGGGTTCTGGATGATGGGAGTTTCACGCAGGTGGGCGGCCTAAAACAGGAAAAAACAGATGTCAGGGTTATTTCCGCAACGAATAAAAGCCTTGGAGAGAAGATAAAAAAGGAAAGCTTTCGGGAAGATTTGTTTTATCGCATCGTCCGCTCGATAATCAGCCTGCCGCCATTGCGGGACAGGGGAAATGACAAGATGCTGATTGCACAGCATCTTCTGAAGCAGTTAAATCGCAAATACAATAAAAAGAAAAGGTTGGACAGATCGGCAATGGATCGAATCTTAAAATACCCCTGGCCCGGAAATATCCGCCAGTTGAAAAATGTTCTTGAAACTGCTTATGTTTTATCCGATAATAACATTTCTGATGGAAACATGAATATCATTGAAATCGAACCTGCCGCAAACCGCATCCTGATTCCGGATGAGGGAATTGATCTGAACAATGACATCCTGCCCAGATATTATGAAGCTGCTCTGGAGAAGACGAGCGGGAACAAAGCCCAGGCAGCGAAACTCCTGAGGCTTGATGCACATACGTTTCGGGCCAGACTGAAGAAACTGGGAAAACAACAGAAATTTCAGAAAATACGCTTTTGAAGGATTTGATGAAATTGACCAGGAGGTGAACCATGGTAAATTTAAGTGTGCATGACATTCAGACAAATATCTTTTCCATTCTGGAAAAAATGGAAAAAGAAGGAAAAAGCTTCCTGATTTTCAGGGATGGAAAACCGGTTGCGGATTTGATTCCGCACAAAGAAAATGTTGCTGATGACGAGGATCAGGTGAAAGAAAAAGTTCCCTCACAGAAATTATCCCGTCTGCTTCGGGCAGGGACAAGGATTCCCCCTTCAAAGCCGCTCAGAAAGGCTTCGTTCCCAACAATAAGAGTAAAAGGCAAGCCTTTGTCCCAAATGATAATAGAGGATCGCAGATGATTTCATACATGATAGGGAGTGCGGAAATGGAGCCGCTAGGCGGAATTTTCGCATTTGCAAACAGCGATCAAACCAAAAATAACGATATCATCTTGAATTTTATTGGAACCGGAAATATGACAGCGGATCGGAGGATGAAACGGATATCCTGAAATCCGCTGTCATATATACGAAAAGCATTGTAAATCCGGAGGGTTCAGGTGAGTTCTATGAACGCTTTCAGAAAAGAAACATCAAGGATTTTTTTGAATGGAAGGCTTTGTTTGAAGACATTCTGGACTCGCAGATAACTTCATATTTTGACACCACACTTTATGTGGGAGAAAAACATGGCTGCACAACTTGAGATCACCTATCCGGAAACCCTGCCGGATGCCATCAGCAAAACCCGTGAGGAATTTGAAAGGGAAACGAAAATGGCAAGCTTTTTGAGATGGGCATCATATCATCCGGACGGCCGCAGGAATTGCAGGCATCCCCAGAGTGCGCTTCCTGCTTCGGTTAAGTGATTACGGGGTTCCGATGATTGATTTGAACCGGGATGAGCTTCGGGCGGATTTGGAAAATGCGTGAGCCAGGGACATAAAGACGTTGAAAAAGATAAAAAATTTTACCTGAAAAGTAAAAAAAATTACCATATCAAAAAAAAGCAAAAAATTGGAATTATCTGTGAACCCCTGATAACAAAGGAATTATAAATTTTTTTCAGATTTTTGAGGTGATTGGCATGTATCCTGCAATAAGATTCATTGTGTTTGAATCTGTCTTGCTCGGAGGGGAAAATGCGGGAACTCATGCTGACGACCGGCTTGGAAATTGTTTTGTCTTTATCAGAAAATGTGGTACAGGCGAATAATATTCGCAGAGTCGAAGGTGCCCTGACTCGTCTTGAAATTGATAACAGTCAACGGGTTGCGGAACTCTATATGCGCTACAAGCATCGGATGGAACCTGATGTCAGGCGGCGTTTTGAACGGAAAATGATTTCTGCGGCTTGCCATCTGCCCGGTTCGGCTCCCAAAATCGGAACCGCGCCGATGAATTTGGCAATACCTTATAAACAGAGGGGATTCTGACCTTGTGAATTTCCTTTTTTCTGAAAACCTTAAACTTTGAATTTCGGAGGTGAAATATGAAAAACGCACTGCTGCCCATTGCCGGAGGAAAAGCCTTTGACCTTGTAAACACAATCGTTTCAGGCAGGAACCAACGCGCTTTACAGGCGACTGAGAACCAAAACCGGAATGCGCTTGCCAAAGTCAGGGTTGCTTCACAGGCGATTGAGGCACAAAAGCAGAAAGAGCTTGCCAAGATCAAGGTCGCCTCACAGACGATTGAGGCCCAGACTATGAAGCGGCTTGCCCAGCTAAATGTTGCCTCACAGGTTATCAATATTGCAGGCACCATTGTCGAGGGCATAGACCGCCGTGAGACATTGCGTGCTGATATTGAAAAACGACGCGGGGAACATCACCAGTTCATGCAGAAATTTGATGCGTTACAAACCTATATCCATGAATTTCAGATCACCGAACTGCCGCGTGAACATCAGAAACCGTTTCACGAGGCGTTTCTGGAACTGATGAGGAGGGCATAATGTCTGCTATAAACTTTATTTTGGGTATTGCCACTGTCGGGCTTGGTTTGCAAGTCATAGGGGCGCTTGTGGATTTATTGGACAGCATAAGCACAAACCGGATGGTGACAAACCGCCATATCCAGGAACTGACTTTTGCAAATCAGAAAAATGGGGTGTTTTGTGGATATCTGGAGAATCACGGACACTCCATGCAGAACGATCAGTTGAATGAAGGGCTGAGACTGTTTTTGGATTCTGTTGATAAGAGTCAGCAAGATGGGCGGAAGAGTGTCAATAAAATGAGGATATAGGGAACGCATCAAGAAACATCTGGATGGGTTTTTGCTGCGTATGTCCGAGGGGTTGCTGACAACCAATTTTAATCATTAAAAAATGGAGGGTTATCCATGAAAAAAACAATTTTAATTCTTATGGTGTTTTCTTTGGTCTGCTGTCCGGCTGTATTTGCAGGCTCTTTTCAGAAGCTGGTGGGAAAAGGCATGGAAGCCGGTTCTCATGCTCTTACTGCCAGATCGGGATATTGTGATGCGTCGAGAGCGGAAGATAACGCCCTGACTGAAGTTGCAAAAGAGGCAGCAGTTCCGGCAGCGGTAGTTGCTTATGGCATGGGATCGGCCGCGGTTTCAGGAGCAGGGACACTGACCGGTTACGCGGGAATGGCCTCCGCTGTCTCCAGCTTGGGACTGGGCGGCGCGACAACAACAATTGCGGGTGCAATGGGAAGTTCAGCTACCGGGGCCGCTGCTACCGCGGTGGTGACATCAGCAGTCGGGGGGCCGATTGTGATGGGGGTGATTGTTGTGGGCGGAACTGCCGCTGTTTCCTACGGGGTTTACAAGGCAGGGCAGGCTGCCTGGGAATGGTTTGGCGATTAGTCCTGCTCTCTCTCCTCTTCAAATGTCTCTGAAGAGGAGAGAATCATGACAATCTTGGCTCCTCGGTTAAGTTGTGCTGTTTGATAACATTGACTTGTGACGATAAGGAAAAATTCCATGAATGAAACAGAAAAAGAGATTAATGAGTTGAACGAGAATATCGCGGCGGAGCCTGAATATGCGGTGAATTATATAAAACGTGCGCGCTGCCACTTAATGGAGAAAAACTATGCAAAGGCTCATGATGATTTCGATAAAGCCCTTGAGGTCGATTCCGAAAAGGCATTCACCTATATAGATGAAGCTGTCAAATTCGGGCCTGATGATGCTTGGAATTATGTAATGCGTGGAACATATTTATATTATTCAGGAAAACGACAACATGGTGATGCATTAGATGATTTTAACAAGGCAATCAAACTTGATCCTGAAAATGACCATGCTTATAATGGACGTGGGACATGTCTCTCTGAGAGCCAGAATTATGATGATTCTCTGAATGATTTTACGAAAGCCATTGAAATAGATCCTCAGAATGCTTGGAGTTATATGAATCGTGGCGAGTGTTATAAAAGAGAAGGCAACTATGAAAAAGCGTTAAGCGATTTTGACAAAGCCATTGAACTTGATCCTCAGA
>JAOZLU010000221.1:7245-10055 GCA_029934695.1 Desulfobacterales bacterium
TGACAAAGCCATTGAACTTGATCCTCAGAATGTTTGGGCTTATGCGAATCGTGGTGAGTGCTATATGGTAGAAGGTAACTATCAGAAAGCTTTAAAAGATTTAGATAAAGTCATTGAACTTGATCCTCAGAATATTCTGGCTTATGCGAATCGTAGTGTCTGCTATACAGAAGGAAAGAGCTATGAAAAAGCTTTAAGAGATTTCAAAAAAGTCATTGAACTCGATCCTCAGAATGCTTTGCGTTATATGAATCGCGGTGCGTATTATGAAAGAGAAGAAGCTTTAAGAGATTTATTAGATAAAGCCATTGAACTTGATCCTCATGATGCTTGCGCTTATGTGAATCGCGGTATATTTCATACGAGGCCATGCAGCTATGAAGAAGCGTTAAGCGATTTGAACAAAGCCATTGAACTTGATCCTCAGAACGCGTTGGCTTATATGAATCGTGGTAATGTCTATCTAACAGCAAACAAGTGTGAGGAAGCATTAGGCAGCTACAACAAAGCTATTGAACTTGATCCCCAAGAATATAAGGCTTATGGAAATCGTGGTATATATTATATGACTAAAGAAAGCTATGTCGAAGCAATAAAGGACTTTGATAAGTTCATCGAAGGCTGGCCTCAACGTATTGAAGGGTATGCTAATCGTTCCAATTGCTATCAGTTGATGGGGAATTATGCAGAGGCATTGAATGACTGCAATAAATGTATCGAACTTGCTCCTAACGATGCCGATTTTTATCTGAAGCGTGGCGATTGCTATATGAGTATGGAGAACTATGCCGAGGCATTGAATAACTTCAATAAAGCCATCGAACTTGATCCTAAAGATGCCTGTAATTATCAGCGCCGTGGCGGTTGCTATGGCAGAATGGAGAATTATGGTGAGGCATTGAATGACTTCAATAAAGCCATTGAAGTTGATCCTAAAAATGCCCATAATTATAATATCCGTGGCGACTATTACATGGAGATAGAGAACTATGCCGAGGCATTGAGTGATTTCAACGAAGCTGTCAGGCTTGCTCCTGAATCTCCGTTACATTATCTTCACATAGTAAATTGCTATTACACAATGGGGGAAAAAAAGAAGTCATTGGAGAGTTTAGTCTGCTTTAAAGAAAAATTAGAAAATGATCCATTCCTGAAAAAAAGCAGCATTGCATGGAAAATGTCCCGTAAAATTTTGGGGAAAATAGCAATGGACCACAGTCTAAGCTTTACATTGAAGGTGTTTGAAGTTTTACTTGATTTGAAAGAACTGAAATTTTCTAAGAATTATTTAGAACTGATTAATTTTTTAGATAATTCCGATTTCAAGAACGATGAGTTTCCTGAAAATATACAGTCAGTTATTCATAAAGTATTTAAGAATTACCCCAATTTCGATAAGTCATTATCAGAAGTATTCAAAAGGGACGGAAAAGAACTCTTTTTTATCCAGACAAAATTAGCCATTATAGAAATTGTATGGGCCAAAACTGTTTGGAGTGATTTTGAACAGCATATATATTTCTCTGGTACAAACCTTCTTCCATTTCATACGATTATAAAAGAGGAGAGAGAATCGGAGGATAAGGAAAAACAGTTTAAACAACAAACAGTTTTTATGTTCTTATATATCATTATCAACAAAGCCCTTCAGGAAAGGAATGTAGAGGTTGTTGAGAAAAACGAGCGGGAAAAGGCCCGGGCTGAGATTGAACATGAGCGAAAACTCAATGATCTGAGAACCAATATATTCCAAGCCGTCAGCCACACCATCAGCAACATCATGCTTGCCAATAAAAGCATCACCAAGAGAATCAAAGTCGGCACAAACTCAGTAAACGATGTCAACCGCTTAGAACTGCTGAACGATCTGGTTCTCTCCACCATGAAGGCCATAAAACTCGCTTTCAGCAGGGAGGATATTATCGTTTCAAAAGCCCCGGATGACCTGTCCTTTGAAAAGATGAAAGACGGAATCAGCCTGCATGACCTGCTCTATTTCTGCATGAATATCAATATGAACTATCTTGTGAGCGGCGAAGGGGAGGAAGCCTGGGCAACCATAAGAAATATGTTCTTTTTTATCAATAAATATGACAAAAAGAATTATCTGAATAAACTGAGTATGCTTAAAGAATTGAAAAAATCTCCTCATTTCTCAATTTCTGAGTTATCTGAAGATCAGATAGCCAGTTTTGTGGATGCGTTTTGGAGTGAACAATTTCAGCCAGTTCATCAATTCTTTGATATTCAGACTGAAGATATCAGAAACCTTTACGTCAAAAAAGATTCCTACACTTTCTCTGTCTTGTTTATCATCCTTTTGGAACTGACCAAAAATATGATCCGCTATGGCACAATCGAGGATCGGGAAGCCAGAAAGTTCACCATGAAAAGTGAAACTGAGGGTGATTATATCGTTCTGAGTCTGGCGAATGTCTGCCAGAAATCCAGGCTGAACCTGAAAGAGAGTACACTCAAGGGACTGGCCATGATCCAGGAGTTTTCAAAGGTTCTGGGTAAATTTGAGAAGGCTGAAAAAAATATCGGAGATTCAGATTTCCTTGAATTTACTACGAGACTCTTTATCATGAAACCGGAACACCAGAAAACTGTCTGAACTCGTGCTGTTGGATACATCTTTAATAAACTCAATCCTTGTAGTTTATAAAGGGATTGGCAAAAAACTGATTAGGAGATAAGAAAATGAAAAAGATTCTATGGATCGAAGATAACACCACATTTGTTCGCGGACATTTGGATATTTTTGAAAGAAACCTCTCACCCTCAGACTTTGAGAAAATTCAGGATAT
>JAOZLU010000222.1 GCA_029934695.1 Desulfobacterales bacterium
CAGAATTGTCGCTGATCCCCCACCTGCTACACGGATTAATGATAAGAAAGGATTATAAGAACCCGCCAGTCAGAGGCCCGTGGCCCATTTTTTCCGACTATTCCTTGACTGAACCTGCCAGCAATCCCTTTATAAAATAACGCCCGAGAAAGACATAGATGAGAAGTACGGGTATTGCTGCCAGAATGGAGCCTGCCATGGGAAGGTTCCAACTGACAGCCTGACCGCCCGCAAGCTGGGCAAGTCCCACTGTAATCGGATTTGACTGATATCTTGTCAGGCAGATGCCCCACAGGAATTCATTCCAGATCTGTGTAAACTGCCATAAGCTGGTGACAACAAATCCGGGTATTGACAGGGGAAAAACAATTCTGGTGTAGATTGAAAAAAAACCTGCCCTGTCCAGCATGGCGGATTCGATGAGAGCCGAAGGGATCTGTGCATAGAAATTACGGAAAATCAATGAAGTGATGGGCAGACCATATACCACATGGGCCAGGATCAGGCCTGGCAGGCCTCCGTAAAGGTTCATGGCGCGAAGAGTCTGAAATAACGGAATCAGGATAACCTGATAGGGAATGAACATGCCAAAGAGAAACAACGTAAAGATTATCTCACTGCCCCTGAATTTCCACTTTGAAAAAACATAACCATTGAGAGAACCCAGCAGCGTTGATAAAAAAGTGGCGCTGATTGCGAGAATAATGGAATTGACGATGTTGGGCCTCAGCAGCGAGAATGCCTGGGAAAAACTCTTCCAATTCATTTCTGCTGGAAGATCCCAGGATCTGGGAAGGGTTATTTCACCAGGCAGTTTCAGGGCTGTGACAAATGCGAGATAAGCAGGAAGAAGATAGGCAATCACCAGCAGGCCAAGGGTGCCATAGAGAAGCAATGTGCCCATGGAAAATCGTTTAATCATCTAATCGTTCCCCTTTCGGTAACTGCTTATCAGATATGGAATGATGAAAGTTGCGGCAATCATGAACAAAACAATTGCGATTGCAGCACCCTTGGCAAAGTCGTTGGCCCTGAAGGTTGTCAGATACATGGTCAGCGCGGGGTGACCTGTTTCGGCATTGTCAGGGCCTGTCATCGCAAAAATAAGATCAAACATCTTGAGGGATATATGCGATAAAATAATGATTGCGCTTAAAGTGATTGGTCTGAGCATTGGCAGGGCAACAAAACGATAATACCCTGCGGAGCTTGCACCGTCAAGCATTGCAGCATCCCTCATGTCCTGGGAAATACCTGTGAAACCCGCCAGATATAATGCCATGGTATATCCTGAATACTGCCATATCGTTGCCATGACAATACCCAGAGTTGCCAGATTAAACCCGTGCAGTTCTTCCATGAAAAGGGCTTTGGGCAGTATATCTCCGAAAAGCCATGCCAAAGTGCCTGTCATAACACCGATGACAATCCATCTTTTACCGGCTCTGCTCGTTTCGTCCTTAAGTTTCCATAAACCCGCCATAATCATGAAAAATGCGATAACGCAGAGGAGAACCTGCCAAAGATTCTGCCAGTTGAATTCCAGGATCGTCCTGGTGGATGTGAGCCATTTCAGGGGCAGTTTTTCCATGCCGACATAAGAGGGCAGGATATTCACTCCGCCGTTGGGTGCCAGCATCCATCTCCATATCGTTCCGGTAACAATAAAAGACAGTGACATGGGATACAGGAAAGCTGTCCTGAAAAAACCTTCTCCCCTTGGCTTGCAATCCAGGAGAATTGCTATGAAAAGGCCGAGTCCGATGGCACCGCACAACAGGGACACAGAGTAAAAAACCGCATTGACCAGATCCTGTCTGAACCCGCCTCCGAGAAACCCTGTGAACAAATCCCTGTAATTACTCAACCCGATGTAGTTTTTTTCAGGATTTTCAGCAAGTGCCCCAGATCCTCCCCAGTCAGTCATCGAGGTCCAGAAGGTGTTACAGATGAATCCATAAACAAACACGCCTATCAGGATTATGGATGGAAGCAGGGTTAAAATGGCTTTTATATGATCTCTGGAGATATTACGCATTTAAATTATACCCCACAAGACCTCCGAGGTTTTCAAAACCTCGGAGGTCTTCTTGAGTCGAGAAAAAAAAACAAATTGGAAATTTGTTTTACATTAGGGACCCGGAAAAAACGCATTACCCCATGAAAGTTCGCAAGGAGTGCAAAAATTAAGCGAAGCGGTTTTTTGCATCCCGCACAGGCGGGATAATGCGTTTTTTCCGAGTTCCTTATCTTATCTGCCTATTTTATTTTTAGTTGCAACCTGCTGTGCTGCTTTGCCAGTGACAGCTGCATTCTTTGATTTCAGAAACATTTCCATTACCGATGCAAAATCGTTCATAAACCCTTCATTGGCAGTCACTCCGTGGGCAAGGGAACCGACAATGCGGTCTTTGCCAAAATCCTTGGCCGCAGATTTTGCATAATCATTGTATTTGGACAGATCACTGTCAACCCTGGCGGAGATGGAGCCTTTAAGCGGATTAAAGGCGTCGCTTCCTTCCTTGGAACCGAGGAGTCTGAGCCATGCAAGCGCATTGTCCTTATGAGGCGATCCTTTGGGCAATCCAAATGAATCAGCCAGGAATATGAACTCGCCGCCGGTCCCCGGAGATGGCGCCCAGCCGAAACCTGTAACCGGCGCAAGCTTTTTTGTCGTGTTCAGATATCCGGCTGCCCAGTCACCCATGATATTGAATGCCGCTTTTCCGTCAACAACCATATCTGTTGCCTGCTGCCAGGAAAGTGATGAGGCATCGTCATTGGTATATTCCAGCACCTTGCCGAAAAGCTCCCATGCCCTGATTCCTTCGGGGCTGTCAAATGCCAGTTTTCCTGACCATAGCGCATCCCATTTGTCCGGTCCCAGGGAGGCCAGGGCCACGGACTCCCACAGGTGATTGGCGGTCCAGTTCTGTGCAAGGGCAAGAGGCACAATGCCTTTGGCCTTCAGCTTGGGGGCAACAGCAAAAAAATCATCCCAGGTTTTCGGCACTTCAATTCCCCACTTTTTCAAATTGGCCGGAATATACCAGCATACGTTTGATCTGTGGATATTCACGGGAACGGACCAGATGCCTTTGTCAGTTCCGATCAGCTTGACCAGTCCCTTTGGAAACGCATCAAGCCAGCCCTCATCTTTGAACAGGGAAGCCAAATTTTCCATGCGTTCTGCCTCAACCCAGGTGCCGATCAGTTCCTGCCCTGCATGGACCTGGAAACTGTCAGGAGGCTCTCCTCCCAGCATACGGGTTTTCAGGACAGCCTTTGCATTTACTCCAGAACCTCCGGTAACGGTTGCATTGATAATCTTCACCTTTGGATTCTGTTTTTCGTACAGTTCTATCAGGGCATTCAGGGCAGGGCCTTCATCACCGGCCCACCAGGAAAATATTTCAAGATCGCCTGAAAGGTCCTTTGCATAAGCCGATGGGGCCGGACATGACAGCAGGAGTGCCATGCACAGTACAAAAAAAAATTTGCCAACAATGTTTTTCATTCGTTTCTCCTCCGTTAATTGGTTAATAATAAAAAAAGAATTCAGATTCCGGATTTCAGTGGGGGTTTCTCTGGAAAAAATCCGCTGACCTCTTGCCTCTCACCTCTTACGAATCGCCTTTTCCGTTATGGAATCAAAGAACATCATCCTGTTTAAATCAAATCCCAGATCCATAAAGGCACCGGGACATTCTAAAATTCTTCCCTCAACCTCTGCAATCATATTGACTCCCTCCACCATGAATTCAATGAGGGATTGGCCTCCGAGAATTTCTGAAACGATAATCTCACCTGGAAAACGCCATGATTCGGGAAAGGATAAAATCTTTTCCCCGGCTTTGATGGCATCGGGCCGAATTCCCACAAGTATCTCCTGCCCGTCTTCAAAGTCCTGTTCCGATGGAACAGGAAGAATAAGTTCCCCGATTTTTACGGAAAAGGCTTTATTTTTTTTATGGATTATGCCAGACAGGATATTGGTCGGAGGGTTGCCGATAAAGGTTGCCACAAAGGTTGAAGCAGGTTTTTCAAAAACATCTATGGGAGAACCGACCTGCTGGATATTCCCATCTTTTAAAATTACAATCCTGTCCGCCAGGGTCATGGCTTCAATCTGATCATGGGTGACGTATATGGTGGTGGTTTTCATTTTCATAAGGAGTTTTCTCAGCTCCATTCTCATCTGGGTTCTCAACTGGGCATCAAGGTTTGACAGGGGTTCATCAAAGAGGAAAACATCCGGTTTTCTTACAATGGCACGTCCCATTGCCACGCGCTGACGCTGGCCCCCGGAAAGGGCTGCGGGCTTTCTCATCAGAAAGGGAGTCAGTTCAAGCATTTCTGCCGCTTCCCGTACTTTCCGGTCTGTCTCATTTTTTGATTTTTTTGCCATTTTCAGGCTGAAAGCAATGTTGTCATAAACGGTCATGTGGGGATAGAGGGCATAATTCTGAAAAACCATTGCAACATTCCTGTCCCGCGGAAGTGTATGGCTCACAGATTTTCCAGCGATCCTGATTTCTCCGCCACTCAGAGACTCCAGACCGGCAACCATACGCAGCACGGTTGATTTCCCACATCCTGACGGCCCTACAAGGACGATGAATTCATTGTCCTTTATTTCAAGGTCAATCCCATGAACAACCCGGTTTTTACCGAACTGCTTTGTCACTTTGATCAATTCCACAAGGGCCATTCACAACTCCTTTTACAACCTTTTGGCATAAATCCTTAAATTTAAAAAACATTGACGCTCCAACTGGGTCTTTGTATGTATTAAATATTCCATTGTCAACAAATTTTTAAACAAAGTGCCTTTTCGTTCCCAGGGCTTCCGCTTCATTGCCATTAACTAACTGAAATTATACAGAACTACTAAGGTCCGTCAGAATCAGACATGTTTATGCCCATCTGCGGATAAATGAGATTCAGCGTATTTTGATTACCGGCTGGTTGGGATGTTCGGGATTCGGGAAAATTCTTTTTTCACGGCAGTCAACCATCAGATCCGTTTTTTCAAGAGCAGTCTGACCGATCAAAACCTCATCACCCAATATAAGACATTCTTCATACGCTTTGCGTCCCTCGATCTCTATCAGCACAGGTTCTGTAACATCCACCTCTTCTTTCCGACCATCCGCATACTGAGCCACCTTATGAAATACTCTTGCCAATCCGAGTCTGTCAGCAATAAACTGGGGTAAAACACAGTTTACAGCACCAGTGTCCACGAGAGCCTTTGCCTTTACTGACCGTATTTCATCCTTTTTTTTGTATCCTTCCCTTACCATTGCCTCATCGGTCGGATTAGTAAGTATGATTTCAACGAGTACCTCTCCCATAGTATAATTCTCCTCTGATTTCAAGATCATCCCGCTCGGCTCGGATTGCCAAATCCGAGCCGTCGGGATTTACCAGTCCCACGGGAACAGAAGGGGTTGAACCCCATATGCATCAAACTAAGAAACTCGGAAAAAACGCATTATCCCGCCTGTGCGGGATGCAAAAAACCGCTTCGCTTAATTTTTGCACTCCTTGCGAACTTTCATGGGGTAATGCGTTTTTTCCGGGTCCCTAAGATTGCCGGACGGGATTTGCAACCTCGTCCGAAACATTCATTGTCAGTCATCGGCAAACATTCCGGACGGGGGTTGATTGCTGTGCCTTCAGTATCAATTCCAGGGCTTCTTTTCTTATGTTCTCCTCATCAACTTTCCGGGCAAGTTCTGTTTCGTCAAAAATACCTTCAAAGGCTTCAAGTGATGCATGTTTCAAAGCCATGGTGTAACTTTCTTCTGTGGCATCCCTGAGATCATCTGCATTTAAATAGTATCCCCCGGCTTTTCTTCTTTTGTTTGTCTTATTGATCTGATACACTGAATTGAAGATTGAAACTTTCCATGAACGGGTTGAACGTTTTTCAGCATGCTGTTTTATCAGATGCAGAAGCAGTATCTCCAGAAAGCTCTCAATTTTATTGATCTTATCGTCACGGCTCATTTCTTCCATTTCTCCCAGCAGAACCAATGCATCTGCATAACGGCCTTCCTCTATATAAGTTCTCAGTTCAAACAACTCTTCCATTTTATCTTATCCTTAAAATGTTTGCAAAAAAATCCGCAGGGCACAGAGAGACAATCCGGATATGTGAATATTTTAATTTTCCGATGCAGGGTGGGTGCAGCGCAACGGAACCCACCATCACCGCTGATTGGCACGTTAATGAATAATACGGTCTGATCTTATTGTCAAGCCAAAAATCAAATGCTCCCCCGAATCCGTTATAATCAGCAACTTTATTATTGACAGAACACTTTAAATTATGTAATACGCATTGCTTCAGCATCCTGTTGCCGATATTTTGTGTATAATTGTTGTTCGTAGGAATATGAGTCCCTGTAACAGCAGCAGAGATGACCAGACAGCAATTATCCATTACAAAGAAAGCAGAGACATGAAAAAAATGGACACAGATTTTCATAAGCTTAATAAAAGGGTGTTAAAAACTTATGGAAAAAAATTTGAAGTGTCTCCCGACGCCCTTGTTTCAGCACCCGGAAGGGTCAACCTCATCGGAGAATATACTGATTTTAACAGGGGATTTGTACTGCCCATGGCCATTGACCGCTATTTGGTAATGGCATTGGGAAAAAGAGAAGATGAAATTATAAGGGTCATTTCCGAAGATTTCAAGGAAGAAACCTCTGTTGACATAAATGCACTGGCAAAGAAAGAAAAACATTCCTGGGGAGATTATATTTCAGGAAGTATATGGGCCCTTAAAAAGAATGGCTGTAACGTACATGGATTTAACTGTGTAATCTCAGGGAATATCCCTGTCGGCGCAGGGCTTTCTTCCTCTGCGGCCCTGGAAATGGCTGTTCTCCGGGCTGCATCGTGGATATCCGGCATTCCCTGGAATCAGACAGAAATGGCAAAACTGGGACAACTGGCAGAAAACCGGTGGGTCGGAGTCAACTGCGGAATCATGGACCAACTGACCTCATCAGCCGGAAAAAAAGGACATGCTCTGCTCATTGACTGTGAAACCCTTTCTGTGCAGCCCTGCCCGGTCCCCGAAATTTCCGTACTTGTCATGGATACGGCAACAAGGAGAAACCTGGTCGCTTCGGCATACAATGAGAGAAGACAGCAATGTCTGACAGCAGCAGGGAAGATGGGTTTATCTTCATTGCGCGGGGCCGACATGGCTTTGCTGGAGAAGAACAGATCATGCATGGATGCGGACACATCAAACCGCGCGGAGCATGTAATAAAAGAAAACATAAGAGTTCTTGATGCTGTGCAGGCAATGGAAAAAAATGATCCCCGAAAACTGGGAAAATTAATTTATAAAAGCCATGAAAGTCTCAGGGACTGTTTTGATGTTTCCAGCCCGGCATTGAATGATATTGTGGAATGCTCCATGGAGGAACCTGCCTGTTTCGGTGCAAGAATGACAGGTGCGGGATTCGGCGGATGTGCGATAGCTCTGACAGAAAAGGGCAAAGAGCAGGAATTTATCAGAAATGTTTCCCTTTGTTATGAAAAAAAGACCGGACTTGAGCCTGCCATTTATGTTTGCTCACCCTCCGATGGTGTTGCGGTTAAAACATTAAAAAAATCGCTCATGTCCTAATTTCATTGTTGTTCTGAATCAATATTCACCTGTCTCTTGAATTTCACACCAACCCCATACTGGCCGGTTCTGACAACTTCTCCAATAAATTTAAGCGGTTTCGGATTGTTGGGGATCGAAAAAGTCATTATAAATTCCTGCCCCACGGAAAAAAAATTGGTGGTTTCAATAAATACCCCGCTTTTACTTATATCCCGAATATAATCCCGGAAAGCCCGATCCTGAGTGGCGTAATCTACGACTATTGAACAGGGCTTTCTGGGGTGCTTTCTTTTTTCCACTTTTTTCTCTCGAAAAATTTGTTCATCATCATTATCTTCCATTGAGTCTTCCGGTGACATGATGAATTCCACTGTCTCCTCTGCTTCCATATCATCTTCTATCGCCTCCTCCGATGTTATGATGATTTTCACCACCTTCTGTGATTCTGTATCATCGTCCTCCATATCCTCCGATGTCATGATATTATCTGACATCCCCGATAGCATATCAAAGCGTTCTGATGGTGTGGTGACGATGTGTTCCAATGCTGCGGCAATGCGTTCCAGTGCTGCGGCAATGCGTTCTTGTGTGCTGATATTATTTTCTTCAGGCCCGGACGGATTGTTCATGCTTCACTCCTTGATATTTGCTCGAAAAGTTCTGTTCAGATTGATATCAGACTTATTATTGATTGTTTATATTAAACTGTCTCAACAGTGAAAAGCTGTAGCGAAAAATTTGAATTCAGTCTGTAACACGCTGAAAGAGACACGCCCGTATCCCTCCCTGTCTTTGATGAACAGATACACTGCATGGGATTCGACCGGAAGTTGTCAGTCTCCTTGGAAGTTTGAATTCATATCGCCAAATTCGACTGACAACGCCCGAACCGTCGTACAGCCTGTTTTATTCAGCAGGAAATATCATTTCATTTTTCCACTTCAAATAGTAACAACTGGATATCGGAAGTCAAGGTCGGGCGGAAAATTTGTCCATCTACACGGATCAGGGATAAGCAAGGATTACGGCTTTTCTCTTCTTCCTGATCCTCAGATATTCCGTCGGCGCGGAACTTTGCTACAGCGTCGTCAACTGAGGCACCGCCGGCCTCCAGACTTAATTCGCCTTCGCAGTACATGCGATACCATTCCTGACGCTGCCGGGGAATCCGCTCATCATCCCTGAGATATTTCCCCTCATAAAAGCCTCGGTTGCTTCTGTCGCCTTTTCCGCATTTTCGACCGCCATGTTTCATTCCGTTCATTCCGTGTGTTCTGTGGTTACAAAGGTCTTTCCTTTTTCCGTGAGGCGGTATTTCTGTTTGCTGCTGCGGGGTTTGTCCGGGATGGTCATTTCGATCAGGCCAGCATCAAGCAGCGGATTCAGCACACTGTTTCTGAACTTGGTTCGATCTGTACGTCCGATGAGTGCCATCAGATCAGCAACCGGGCTTTCCGTTTCACATTTTTCAAGAATTTCAACTTGGTAATGACATCTTTGGTTTTGCCGGCAAAGCGGCCGCACTGAATCCAGGCATCGGAAAAATGAATTTCACGTTCCAGCCCGAAGAGCAGTATTCCGCCGATGGTCGGAGCCAGGTTCTTTTCCATTCGATGTGTCCTCCTTTTACCAATTTTCTGGTGGTATAAGACGTAATAATCCAGTGGCGTTCATTTGGAAAAATATCACTGACCACCACTACGACAACATACTTACCGCCGCATAAGGATTCAAAGTGGCAGCTTGAACATCCATGCATTGCCTGTGGATCCCTTTCTCACCCTGCACCTCCTTTGGAAATTTGGTGGAAAAGGTGGAGGAAATACTGAGAGGGGTCGGCTCAAAATACATAATAGATTTCTCCTGATATTCTTATCACAGTGATTCGCATTAAGACGAAATACTACTGAAAAACTTTTGGTCAAGTACTTATCAGGCCGGAGTGCAAAGCCTGCTTTGCGAGTTGTGCACTCCGGACAATTTTTTTGTTAAAAGCTATAGCAGAATTCTGACACCTGTACCTTTTTTGCATCATAAAGGTATCCGCACTCTCCTTTGTTACTCCACAACGCCCTTGCACTCCCGAAGGTGAACCCTCCGTATTCTTCGTGATATTCGTCAGTATAAACCCGATATGTCTGATTTGGTGACAGAGCGGAAGAGCGGGGAAAAACAAAGTTCTGATTATAATCACCGGCGTTCAGACGCCAGCCGCCCAGTTCCACTCGCACATTGCCGATGTTGGCGATCTCTGCATATTCGTCTTTTTCCGTACGCCCTGCCTTGCCGTCATAAAAAATCTTCCGAATGACAATTCTGCCTTTATATACGCTGTCCTCCGACCATATTCCTTTTTTATGATCTTGGGCATATTGCTCTGCCCTTCTGAATTTCTCCCGATACTTG
>JAOZLU010000223.1 GCA_029934695.1 Desulfobacterales bacterium
ATCGAACATCGAACATCGAACATCGAACATCGAACATCGAACATCAAACATCAAAGGAGTTATAATGCCACTACTTACAATTGAGGAAGCAATTCAGGAAATCAAGCTTGGTCGCATGGTCATCCTGGTTGATGATGAGGATCGTGAAAATGAAGGCGATCTGACCATGGCTGCTGAGAAGGTTACGCCTGATGCCATTAATTTCATGGCAAAATACGGACGGGGACTTGTCTGCCTTTCCATGACAGGAGAGAAGATTGACACCCTCAAACTTCCGCTGATGGTCGAAGACAATACCTCAGCCTTTCATACCGGTTTTACCGTGTCCATAGAAGCGAGCCGCGGCGTGACAACGGGTATCTCTGCCGCGGATCGCTCCACCACGATTCTCGCTGCTGTTGCGGATAATGCCCAACCGAGCGATCTTGTCAGACCGGGGCATATCTTTCCCCTGAGAGCAAGAAAGGGAGGTGTGATGGTTCGGGCAGGGCAGACAGAAGGGTCTGTGGATCTGGCGAGACTTGGCGGCCTGAAACCTGCAGGCGTGATCTGCGAAATCATGGACGATGACGGCACCATGGCCAGAATGCCGTCGCTCGAAAAATTCAGCGAAGAACATGGTATCGGGATATGTACCGTTGCGGATATGATTGAGTATCGGATGCGTACCGAATCTTTCGTGTATCAGTCTGCGTCGGAAATCGTGATTCCCACGTCTTATGCAGGGGATTTTAAAATCCGTGTATATGAAAACGATTTGGACAATCTGCTCCACATTGTGCTGATCAAGGGGGATATTGAACCGGACAAACCGGTCCTTGTCCGCGTCCATTCCGAATGTATGACAGGAGATATTTTCGGCTCGCTTCGTTGTGATTGCGGGGGACAGTTGCACAGCGCAATGGAAATGATGAACAATGAAGGCGCGGGCGTTATTGTCTATCTCCGGCAGGAAGGGCGGGGGATCGGCCTGGTGAACAAATTGAAAGCTTATGCATTGCAGGACAAGGGCCTTGACACGGTCGAGGCAAATGAAAAGCTCGGCTTCAACGCAGATATGAGAGACTACGGCATCGGTGCCCAGATATTGGCGGCTGTCGGCGTTAAGAAAATGCGGCTCCTGACGAACAATCCCAAGAAGATGGTGGGTCTTGAAGGATACGGACTCACCCTTGTTGATCAGGTGCCCATTGAGGTGGAGCCTAACGAGTTCAACAAGTGCTATCTTGAATGCAAAAAACTGAAGATGGGACATCTTTTGAATATTGACGCGAATCCGTGAAGAGGTTGCAATTTTCAGCATTTTCTGCCGGACGGGGTTTGCAACCCCGTCCGTAATGTTCAGACAGCCGTAACTTCCCAGGGTTGCAAACCCCGTCCGGCAAACGATCAAACCGGGCAGACAAGGAACATTGTCATGACTGAAGATGAGATAAAAGAGGAAGAAGAAAATGAAGTGACCGATGAATCTGATACAGATGACGCTGTCGCTCCTTTTCAATATGATATTGAAAGCTTCGGCATAGATTATGATATTGAAAGTCTGGTAAGACATCTGAAAAGAGGTGACATTTTCATGCCTCCTTTCCAAAGGGATTATGTATGGAGCATGACAGATGCTTCCAGATTCATTGAATCCCTGCTGCTCGGGTTGCCCGTTCCCGGTATATTTTTGGCCCGTGAAACAGAGAGTGACAAACTGATCGTCATAGACGGACAGCAACGGTTAAAAAGTCTGCAGTTTTTTTATGACGGGTTTTTTAATCCCAAGCCTGACGACAAAAAAAGACAGACATTTAAGCTGGTCAGGGTTCAGGACGTATTTGACGGCAGGACTTATGACTCTTTAAATGAAAAAGATCGTGTTCAATTGGACGAGTCATTGATATATGCGACGATCATCAAACAGGAAAATTTGAAAGCGAATTATAAGTCCGGCATATATGATGTTTTTGAAAGATTAAACAGCGGGGGATGTAAAATTGTACCCCAGGAAATCCGATCAACCTTATTTTATGGTAAGCTGTTAAATTTAATTGAAGCCTTAAATAAAAATATAAATTGGAGAAAGATTTTTGGCGGACGCCATTCGAGATTAAAAGACAGGGAGTTAATTCTCCGATTTCTCGCCTTTTATTATCGCCGGACCGAATATAAGCGGCCCATGAAAGACTTCCTCAACGCTTTTTTGGCAGATTACAGAAATCCGGACAGGCCGTTTTTGTCAGAATGCGAAAGCATTTTCAATAATTGCATTAAAGCAATGTCGCAATCTGTGGGGGAAAAAGCTTTTCGACCTTCAAGATCGCTGAATGCGGCTGTTTTTGATTCTGTAATGGTCGGATTGGCAACTCGGTTAGAGTCAGGATTGCAGGTGGATAACACAAAACTGAAAAATGCTTATACAGAACTTCTTAAAGATAATCATTACATATCTTTAATTTCAGAATCCGCAACTTTGGAAACTTCGGTTTCCGAGAGAATGGGCAAAGCAATAGATGCATTTAAGTTTGTCTGATGAATAATCCGGAAACTAACAGGCAGTTGCAGAAATTAAATGATCTGATAAGAAAGACAGAAGAACTCCGTGAACTCTCTGTTGAAATCCAGACACACTGGGCAAAATATCTGTGTGTTTATACTGCTGGCTTTATTGAAAATGCTGTTAAAGAAATATTTACAGATTTCGTAAAAAGGGCCTCAAGCACACCTGTTGAGAATTATGCAAGTTCTGTTTTGCAAAAGATACAAAATCCCAAAATGAATCTGATCATTCAGACGGCAAGAGCTTTCAAAAAAAGTTGGGGTTATAACGTGGAAAATTTTGCCAAAGAAGATAATCGCGGCGATGCGGTTGATTCCATAATGCAGAATCGGCACCTGATCGCTCATGGTAAGTATTCGGGAATAACTGTTGCACGAGTCTCTCAATATCTGGAAAAAGCTTTGGAGGTTTTGGAATATATTGAAACTCAATGTAAAAATTAAATTAATGTAAAAATTAAATTTAGGAGAAAAGAATGCCAAAAATTCTTGAAGGCAAACTGATTGCTGAAGGCAAAAAATTTGCACTTATTGTCAGCCGTTTTAACGATTTTATCACGGACAGACTTGTGAGCGGCGCGCTGGACGCGCTGACACGATCCGGGGCCAAAGATGCGGATATTGAGATCGCCAAGGTTCCGGGGGCTTTTGAAATTCCGCTGCTGGCGAAAAAACTGGCGGAAAAAGGCAAATATGATGCCGTGATCTGTCTCGGTGCGGTGATCCGAGGCTCCACATCGCATTATGATTATGTCTGTGCCGAAGCCTCCAAAGGGATTGCATCGGCCAGCATGGATACCGGGGTTCCGATCATCTTCGGAATCGTCACCACCGATACCATTGAACAGGCCATTGAACGCGCCGGAACAAAGGCCGGGAACAAAGGCTGGAGTGCGGCCATGTCTGCCATAGAAATGGCAAATCTGATTGAAATTGTTGGTAAATAAATAACTTAGGAAGCCCGGATAAGGCTGATTATCATGGAAACAACTCCCCGCAGCAAAGCACGGGAAATTACATTGCAGGCACTCTTTTGCATGGACATGCGCCAGGATACTTCACCGGAGATGCTTGATCTCTATTGCGAAAATTATACCATTTCCAAGAAGGCGTTCCCTTTTTTTCTTGAGTTGGTAAAGGGCATTATCCCTGTCATTCCTGAAATTGACGCATTCATTGAACGCTTCTCCGCCAACTGGAAAATAAGCCGTATGTCCGGCGTTGACAGGAACGCCATGCGGATTGCGGTCTATGAAATGCTTTATCGCAAAGATATTCCAATAAAAGTATCCATCAACGAGGCCATCAACTTGGGGAAAAAATTCGGTGCCGAAGAATCTGGCGCCTTTATCAACGGAATCCTCGACAGCGTCCGTATTGCATTGGAGAAAAAGGAAAAAATCGCGGGATGAGGCAAATCTTTAACTTCGTCACAGTTGACACTGAGGCATTAATTACAGGAGATATATAATGGGATTTGGAAATTTTAAGACAGATTCAGAGGTGGCGGATATATTTGATCTTATAATTGAAGACAGTTTTTTTATAGAAGGTTTGCATTTGGATGTACCTGAATATGAAATGAGGCAAATCAAAAAGTTGTTGGATGATCCGTTAAGTTTTCTTTCAGAAGAAGCCATATGCGAGGATATTATCAAACCCATACTGAGAATATTAGATACGGCTTATGAGGAATTCCGTGTCTGGTCACATGTGCCTTACAATGTAAATCCTGCTAAAAATCTTTCAGGCAAACCTGATTTTCTGGTTGCTCGTCCAAAGAGGGTGAAAAGCATTATGGATGTACCACCTCTTTGTATTATAGAAGCTAAAAGACAAAATTGGGACGAAGCGTGGGCACAAGCTTTAGCTGAAATGTATGCAGCATCAACACAAGGAGCCACTATGTGTTATGCAGTGGTGACTTCTGGCGATCTGTGGCAATTCGGCAAGTTTGACAAGAAGGATTCTTTATTTATAAAAGATAGGAATAAAATATATATTATTGATGAACCACCCACCACTGACAAGTTACAAAGGGTGTTTGATATTTTAAATTGGGTATTCAGCGAAGCAAGTAAGGTAATAATTGAACATGCCTCAAACTGAGGTCTTGGTAATCCTTATCTTCTGTCTGAAGAAATAAGTATAACCAGTCGCTGCTCGTGCCAAGATAAATCCGGATCGTGGCAAGCCCGTGAAATTTGATAATGTCACCCGGCGGGTGATTCCTCACGAATTCCGGGAACTGTGAACAAGTAGCTGAAAAAAAAACTTTTCCCGGTGAACGGATCGGGGACGGAGCGAAATGAGGGAAAGTCCCGTCCGACCAAAGTTGAGCCGACAGGTCGGTAGCCTACCCCGCAGGCAAACCCGGCAACGGGTGTCTGACGCCGGGGAAGACAAGAGCGCAGGCTCTGTATTGAGCCCCGAAATGGGTATAGTCGTGGTCATAGGGATAAACCTCCGAGAAATCGGAGGGGAAAGCCGACGCTGTGCAACGAGCGGAAGGCAGCAGTCCTGAATACGTCATGGCCAGCAGTCAGGACACCACCGGGGTCTTAGACCAGGACGCGCCCGGGGACTTGGGAGAGTCGTCTGTCTCCCTGCGGAGAAAGAAAGGTATCAGGATATCCGGCCAGGCGGAGTCTGGGAACCAGTTGCATTTTTGGGAACGAATAACATATTAAACTTTAAGGAGGGTGTTATGGAAGTCAGAAAAATTTTGTTGACAGAAGATGAGATGCCGCGGCAATGGTACAATATTCTTGCGGACATCAAGATGAACCCGCCACTGGGGCCTGACGGGAACCCTATCAAGCCTGAAGACCTCGCACCGGTCTTTCCGATGAACCTTATAGAACAGGAGATGAGTTCCGAAAGATGGATTGATATCCCTGAAGAGGTACTGAGCGTCCTAAAAATCTGGCGGCCGGCTCCTCTGGTAAGGGCATTGTCCTTTGAAAAAGCATTGGATACGCCTGCGAGAATTTATTTTAAGAACGAGGGCCTGAGTCCTCCGGGGAGCCACAAGCCGAATACCGCAGTGCCCCAAGCCTATTACAACAAGGTTTTCGGCATCAAAAAGCTGACCACGGAAACCGGGGCCGGTCAGTGGGGAAGCGCGCTTTCTTTCGCGTGTTCCCAGTTCGGATTGGAATGCAAGGTGTTTATGGTCAGGATCAGTTTTGATCAGAAACCCTATCGGAAATCCCTGATGGCGACTTGGGGCGCAAACTGTATCGCAAGCCCCAGTACCCTGACAAAAGCCGGCCGTGACATTCTCGAAAGCGATCCGAACACCCCGGGAAGTCTTGCCATCGCCATCAGCGAAGCTGTTGAGGCCGCTGTCACCGACGAAAGCGGTGAGACACGCTATTCGCTGGGAAGTGTTCTCAATCATGTGATGCTCCATCAGACCATTATCGGCCTTGAAGCCAAAAAACAGATGGAAAAGATCGGAGAGTATCCGGATATCGTGATCGGGTGTGCGGGCGGAGGGAGCAATTTCGCAGGTCTTGCCTATCCGTATGTGTGTGACAAGATTAACGGCAGGGAAATTGAGATATATCCTGTTGAACCGACCGCGTGCCCCACGCTGACAAGAGCACCGTTTGCTTATGATCACGGGGATTCGGCAAAATACACCCCGCTTCTCCCCATGCACAGTCTGGGGCATTCCTTTGTTCCCGCACCCATTCATGCTGGCGGACTTCGATATCACGGCATGGCGCCCACAGTGAGTCAGCTTGTCTCCGAAGGGCTTATCGAAGCCAAAGCGGTCAATCAGCTGGCAGCATACAAAGCAGGGGTTCTCATGGCCAGAACAGAGGGGATTGTACCCGCGCCGGAAACCAATCATGCCCTGGCCTGCGTGGTGGACGAAGCAAAAAAGGCAAAAGAAGAGGGAAAAGAAAAAGTGATTCTTTTCAACTTCAGCGGACATGGGCTTATTGATCTCGGGGCTTACGACAAATATTTTTCAGGCAAACTGAAAGACTATGAACTGGGCAAAGAGGAAGAAAGCAAGTTTGAGGCATGCCTTGAAGACCATCCCAAACCGGAACTGCTGAAGAGTTGCTGAGAAGAAGTCAGAGGTAAGAGGCCCGCTTGTCTTTTGCCTCTCGCTTCCGATTGGAGGATTTATGGACGAAGACAGCAGAGATCATCTTGAACGACGCTGCCCCAGGCTGGGCGGGTCTGTAACATTTCAATACTGCATGGACTGCGGCGATGAGGAACTGCCCTGCTTTAAAATTTTTGACTGCTGGTGGGAATATTTTGATATTGTAACGTATTTACAGAAAAAACTGTCCGAGGATCAGTTCAAAAGGCTTGCAATTTCAAAGCCAAGGCCAAAAGTGGCAAGTCTTGTTGATCTGATCCGACAGGCAAGGAGTTAGGGAGTTTAGGGAGTTTGGGAGTTGGGAGTTAGGAGACGGATTCAAAGAATTTTTAACGCGTTTTTCAACCCTTTTCACAGAGGAGAATTTAGTTGATTATTAAAACACTGGCGGTTGGGCCCATTGTGGCGAACTGCTATATTTTAGGTTGTGAGGAAACCAAAGAGGCTGTGGTTGTTGATCCGGGAGATGAGACGGGAAAAATTCTGTTGTCTCTTGCAGATTCAGCATTGAAAGTAAAGTATATCATTAACACGCACGGTCATTTTGACCATGTGGGCGGCAATAAAAAAATGAAGGACGCAACTGGTGCGGATATCCTGATACACCCCCTTGACGCGCCCATGTTGGATACTCTTTCAGCGTCTGCCGCGAACTGGGGACTTTTGGCGGACGACTCTCCTCCGCCGGACCGGACGGTGGAAGATGGTGACGAAATTTCCTTTGGAAACATTACGTTAAAAGTGATTCACACCCCGGGGCATACCCCGGGAGGCGTTTCGTTTCATACAAACGGATATGTCTTTGTCGGAGACACGCTTTTTGAAAGCTCAATCGGACGCACCGACTTTCCGGGCGGGAATCTTGAAACGCTCATATCCAGCATAAAGAACAAACTGTTTGCACTGGATGACGATGTGCAGGTCTTTACCGGACACGGCTCGACAACCACCATTGGCAGGGAAAAGCGTTCTAATCCTTTTCTCCGTTAGAAGGAATTCCGAAGTCGCATGAAAAAGAAGAAACCCGGATTTTTCCGCAGAATTATTTCATTCAGGGAAAACTCGGGTTTCTTCTCTTTTCCGACCCATGTATGCCGCCTTCCCAAAAAGCGTTATTCTCGAAACTCCTGACAGGAAGAGCCTTTTTGGCTTTTCCGAATAACGGAATCACAGATATCCCTCAATCATCACATCTTCGCCAAAACGCCGGATATTCATTTCTCTGACAATCAGACAATCCTTCATCATATCCGGGCCCGGCCCCTTGCAGATCGGCACCCCGTCATCTCCGCACAGAATTCTGGGCGCATAGAAAAAGTTGATTTTGTCAACAATTCCTGCTTTCAGGGCTGATGCGATCACACGGCTTCCCCCCTCAATGAGGAGGCTTGTGATCCCCATGGCCCCCAGAAGGTCCATAAGCGGATCAAGATCAATCAGCCCATCTTTAAGTGACGTCTCAATCACCCTGGCTCCTTTATTTTCAATTCCGGCTTTTTTATCCTCTGAAACAGAACTGCCCGTAATAATGAGCGTCTCCGCATCAGAATCAAGCCGCAGAATGTTCGTATCTTCAGAGATTGAAAGACGGGTGTCAAGAATAATCCTTGCCGGATCTCTCCCGTTCATATCATTGAGACGGGTTGTCAGACTCGGGTCATCTTTTTTTACCGTGTCAATCCCCACCATGATCCCATCCATGGCATGACGGAGCCTGTGAACAAATTTTCTGGACTCTTCGCCTGACACCCATTTTGAATCGCCGATCCTTGTGGCAATACGGCCATCCAGCGTTGCAGCGCATTTTAAAGTTACAAAGGGCCGTTTTGTTGTGATATGTTTGATGAATATCTCGTTCAGTTTTCTGGCTTCGGCCTCGCAGACTCCTGAGATGATATCTATGCCCTGTTTTCTTAAATACGCATTCCCGTTTCCCTTCACATCGGGATTGGGATCATTCATGGCAACCACCACCCGTTTAATGCCGGCATTCAGAATCTTCTCCGTACAGGGCGGGGTCCGTCCTGTATGATTGCAAGGCTCAAGCGTGACATACAGCGTTGCCCCTTTTGCAGAAGCTCCCGCATCATCAACGGCATTGACTTCGGCATGTGCATCGCCCACAGCCTCGTGATACCCCTTTCCCACAATCTCGCCGTCCCTCACCGCCACAGCCCCGACCATGGGATTGGGAGATGTAAACCCCCGACCTTTTGCCGCAAGATCAAGGGCTTTTTTCATAAAACAGTCGTCATTCACCATTCACCATTCACCATTTATCATTTGTTACCTGAGAGACTTTTCACCTCAGACACAAATTCATTTATATCTTTGAATCCTCTGTAAACCGACGCAAACCGCACATAAGCAATATCATCTATCCCATGAAGCTTTGCCATGATTTTTTCGCCGATGAGTGCGGAAGAGATTTCTTTTTCTCCGGTTTCCCTGAGATCACCTTCCAGTTCGTCAAGGAATTCTTCGATGACGTTCATGCTGATATCCCGCTTTTCACAGGCCTTCTGAATGCCTGAACGTACCTTTTCACGGTTGAACATCTCTCGGCGTCCGTCCTTTTTGATAATCATCATAGCGACTTCCTCAATGCGTTCGTAAGTGGTAAACCGCCTGCTGCATGTGAGGCATTCCCTTCGCCTTCGGATTGCAGTTCCAGTTTTGCTCTGTCTGGAATCAATGACTTTATCGTCAAATTCTCTGCAAAACGGGCATTTCATAGATCCTCTTCCTGTTTTCCGGCATCAAGCTTTATCAGTGCCACATCCGCCTCTTTCAAATATTCTCCGGATCTGTGATCCGCATAGTCGGACTGATAATAAATTTTTCTTATACCGGCATTGATAATCATTTTTGCACATATCGCACAGGGAAAATGTGTACAGAAAAGCGTGGCCCCTCTTATGGAAACCCCATGAAACGCGGCTTGGATAATCGCGTTCTGCTCTGCGTGAATTCCGCTGCAGAGTTCATGGCGTTCGCCCGATGGCACATTCAGTTTTTCCCGGACACAACCGGTTTCAATGCAGTGTCTCAGTCCGGTTGGTGCGCCGTTATAGCCGGTGGTCAGAATTCTCTTATCCTTTACGATCACAGCACCCACTGTACGCCTGATGCAGGTGGAGCGTTTTGCCACAAGCACTGCAATATCCATAAAATAATCTTCCCATGAAGGGCGGACATCTTTTTTCGACATTATTAACCTTTAGGAACTAAAACTGCTGAGTATCCGTGACCGAACAATCTCCCCACTTCCTGCTCCTGCCGGATTGGTAAATCCGGCAGATGTTTCTCCGTTCTCCGCTCCTGCCGGATTGCCAAATCCGGCA
>JAOZLU010000830.1:0-1160 GCA_029934695.1 Desulfobacterales bacterium
CCTGAAAAGCTGAGTTTTTGGAAAACACACGCCTTTTTCAGGAATGCTGCCAAAAAAAATTTTCACGGCTGTTTCGCTTATTGACATTTTGCAATTGCTGTTTTATTTTTTCTTTTTATCAGCAGTGAAAAAAAATGTGAATCAGGCGGACATCCTTCATTTGCTGTTTAACAGTTTGCAGTTCCGCCTTCAGGCGTTTTTCCCGCTAAAGGCAAGCTGCAAAAAATGTCAATTTATGGCAATATTAAGGATGCCATCGGGTGTATTATTTATTTGGAGTTCCCTTACGGGGATTGAGGTGATGTCATCGAAGTTATTAAAACTGTAAAAGAAATGCAGGCGCGTTCCGACCTCATAAGGCATTACGGGAAAAGGATCGCCTTTGTTCCCACCATGGGCTTTCTGCATGAAGGGCATCTGTCCCTTATGGAAGAAGGGCGGAAACTCGGGGATGAGCTGGTTGTAAGTATCTTTGTCAACCCTGCCCAGTTTGGGCCAGGGGAAGATTTGGAAGCATATCCGAGAGCTTTTGAGAGGGATTGTGAGCTTTCAAAAAAAAAGGGTGCCAATATCATATTTGCCCCGGATACAACTGAATTATATGGCAGGGAGTTTCAGACATACATAACATTGGAAAAACTTCCGAATCACCTTTGCGGGATATCCAGACCTGTCCACTTCAGGGGGGTTGCAACGGTTGTCACCAAACTGTTCAATATCGTCAGGCCCCATGTCGCCATATTCGGCAAAAAAGATTATCAGCAGGTGCTTGTTATCCGTCAGATGGTGAATGACCTGAATTTTGACATCGAAATTGTCGGCGCACCCATTATAAGGGAAGCTGACGGTTTGGCCATGAGTTCACGGAACAGTTACCTGACACCTGAACAGCGGACATCAGCCCTGTCCCTTTATCAGTCATTGGAAAAAGCACAGACGCTTGTTGAAAGCGGCATAACCGATGCAGCAAAGATTGCTGGCGCAGTGTCAGAATTTGTCACATCCCATCCGGAAACCGTCATAGATTACATTGCCATCTGTGACTCTGAAACGCTTGCGGATATGCAAACCATTGACAGACCTGCTCTGATGGCCCTGGCCGTCAAAATTGGAAAAACCCGTCTGATAGACAATAAAATACTCTCTCCACCCCATTGACC
>JAOZLU010000830.1:1260-2536 GCA_029934695.1 Desulfobacterales bacterium
GGGCATCCTGACAAAGTTGCTGATGCCATATCGGATTCCATACTGGATTCAATCATGGCCCAGGACAAAAGATGCCGGGTTGCCTGTGAAACACTTGTGACAACCGGTCTGGCTTTTATTGCCGGAGAAATTACAACCAATTGTTATGTGGATATGCCCGAAGTTGTTCGGAAGACCATCCGTGACATCGGATACTCTTCATCACAGATGGGCTTTGACTGGCAGACCTGTTCGGTCATCACAAGTATTGACCATCAGTCATCTGACATTGCCCAGGGTGTAAACACCGCACCGGACAAAGAGCAGGGAGCAGGAGATCAGGGCCTTATGTTCGGCTTTGCCTCTGACGAGACCCCTGAACTGATGCCCATGCCCGTCATATTTGCACACAAGCTGTGCAACCGCCTTGCCACGGTCCGAAAGAACGGGGCACTGGACTTTCTCCGGCCCGACGGTAAATCCCAGGTCACCATTGAGTATGAAAACGGAACTCCCAAGCGTGTGGATGCAGTTGTCATTGCCGCACAGCATAAACCGGATGTGACTTATGAGGAACTGAAAGAAGCGATTATCGAAGAGGTCATAAAGAAAGTGATTCCCCGGGAGATGACAGATGGGGATACCAAATACTTTATCAATGCCACAGGCAGGTTTGTCATCGGCGGTCCCATGGGAGACTGCGGCCTTACCGGCCGGAAGATTATCGTGGACACTTACGGCGGTCAGGGAAGCCACGGCGGCGGATGCTTTTCCGGAAAAGACCCTTCAAAGGTGGATCGGAGCGGCTCTTATATGGCCAGGCATATTGCAAAAAACATTGTTGCCGCCGGCCTTTCAAAAAAATGTGAAATACAGATTGCTTACGCCATCGGCGTGGCAAAGCCTGTATCCGTGATGGTGGATCTCATGGGCACAGGGGCAGTCCCCGAAAAAAAGGTCAGAGAGATTGTCAATGAGCTTTTTGATCTCAGGCCTGCCGCAATTATCGAATATCTTGATCTCCTGCGGCCCATTTATCGCAAAACATCAGCTTATGGCCACTTCGGACGGAACGAACCTGAGTTTTCATGGGAAAAGACAAATATGGCAGATGTATTGAGAGAAAAAGCAGGACTTTAAATCTGAACAAGCCACGAGAGAGTGCTGAAATCATACTTTCAGCACTCTGAATTTTTGTTTCTGACACTGAGGAACCACCATGACCAAATAACATACCCGTCACGCTCAGTTCGGATTGACAAATCCGAACTGCTGACGGATACTGTCACGCTCAGTT
>JAOZLU010000224.1:0-7276 GCA_029934695.1 Desulfobacterales bacterium
CATCGAACATCGAACATCGAACATCGAACATCGAACATCGAACATCAAACATCCATTTATAAAGGAATATTTGTTATGGCAGAACTTACTTCTAAAGAAAGAGTACAAAAACTGTTCAAACGTGAGCCTGTTGACAGAATGCCGTGTTTCAGCGGCATGGGTACGGTGACGATCCAGGCCATCAGAGAGATGAATACACAATTTGCCAAAGTTCATACGGATGCCGAATTAATGGCCAATTCAGCGCTCACATCGTCGAAAATGTTCGGCTTGGACGCGGCTGTTGTCCCTTATGATATGGCCACCATGGCCGAGGCGATGGGCCGGGGGCTTACGCTGTATGCGGATTCCGAGGATATCCTCTATCCCACTGTCCCCAATAAATGGGAGACATTGGAGGAAGTGGTTATCCCTGATGATTTTATGACCCGGAACAGGATGCCTGTTGTGGATGAGGCATTCGGACTGCTGAAGAAGGACGGAGAACTGGCTGTGGGCGCATGGGTGCTGGGGCCGTTCACCTTTGCCGGACAGGTTATTGAACTGGGCCTTTTACTGAAAGGGGCCAAGAAGAACAAGGAACAGGTCGAGGCATTCCTTGCTAAAATGACGGAAGTGACCATCACCCAGGCCAAACATTATGAAAGCCTCGGGGTTGATTTTCTCAATGTCCGGGAAATGGGTTCGGGAACAGATCTGCTTTCCCCGCGTATGTGGAAGAGCCTTATCCAGCCAAATCTCGTCAAAATATTCAATGCCATAAACATCCCCACGATCAATCATATCTGCGGTTCCACAGACATGATCGTTGAAATGATGAATGAGTGCGGTTCGGATGCCATCAGCGTGGATCAGAAGAATACGCTGAGTGAATCAAGAAAGAAACTGGGCAATGATGTGCTGCTCTTTGGCAATTTCGATCCTTACGGAATGCTCTGCAAGCCGGAAACCACAGTCTTGGAAGTGGAAGAAACGATTAAAAAATGTATAGACGACGGCGTGGATGCTGTATGGCCCGGATGCGATCTCTGGCCAGATGTCAAAGAAGATAATATGAAGGCATATACCCGGACGGTAAGGGAATATGGGGTAAAGGCTTCGCCGGCCGTGGGGCGGCTTTAAAATGAGAAAAAGTGTTTAAGTGTTTTCAGATTTGAGACACTTAAACACTCAGACGTTCAATATGAAGGGAGTAAAAGATGTCAAGCAAAGAAGAAATACTCGAAAAATTGAAAGAAGCAGTTGTGGAATACGAAGAAGATGATGCCAGGGAAGCCGCCCAGGAGGCGTTGGACAATCCTGAAATTATGACACCGATGGAGGCTGTCATGGACGGCCTGGCCGCAGGAATGGAGGAAGTCGGCAATCTTTACGACAGCAATGAATATTTTGTTCCCGAGGTGCTCATGTGTGCGGATGCCCTTTATGCGGGGCTGGATTTGCTGAGACCCCATATTCCCAAAGACGCGGGGAATATGAATGCCCAGGTGGTCATTGGCAGTATCCAGGGCGATGTTCATGACATCGGCAAGAATCTCGTGAAAATGATGTTTGACGTGGCTGGCTGGGAAGTTCACGACTTGGGCCGGGATGTTCCCCTTGAGCAGTTTGTTGAGAAACAGTTGAGTACGAATTCTGAAGTTGTGGCCATGTCAGCCATGATGACCACAACCATGCTGGGAATGAAAAAGGTCATCCAGATGATCAAAGAGAAGAACCCTGACTGCCTCATCATGTTGGGCGGCGCGCCTGTGACGCGAGATGTGGCAAACCTTTTCGGAGCGGACGGCTATGCGGAATCTGCCGGAAACGCAGTGTCAGAGGGAATCAAAATGATCAGCAGGCTGAGAGAGTTTCAGGCAGGCAAATAAGTTTGAAGTATGAAGTGTGAAGTGTGAAGTATGAAGTATGAGAACAGAATGGTGAATAGTGGGAGTATTTCTCACTTCAAACTTCTCACTTTAAAAAGGAGACAAACGAATGGATGAAGATAAGGCGATGGTGATCTTTCAGCCTTCCGGCCGGCGGGGAGAGGTTCCCAAAGGCATTAATATAATTGAAGCTTCGAGACTGCTGGGCGTTGATATTGAGGCATTGTGCGGGGAGAAAAAAGTTTGCGGCAAGTGCGTTGTCCGCATTGAGGAAGGGCATTTTGAGAAATATAATGTCCAATCAACCATGTCCAATGTGAGCACCTGGCAGGAGGAAGAGGAAAAATACATTAACGAGGAGCGGAGAGAGAAAGGATTCCGTCTCGGCTGTGTTGCCAAAGTGGAAGGGGATATTCTCATTTTTGTTCCGGAAGAGTCCAGGGCCGGCAAGCAGGTGGTGAGCAAGGCTGCCCGGGATATCCATATTGACCATGACCCGGCTGTGAAACTCTATTATGTGGAGGTGGACAAACCCACGTTTGAGGAACCCACAGGAGATTTCGAGCGGATTTGCAGGGGACTGGAAAGAGAATACGCTCTTGCAGACCTGACTATTGACATACAGACGCTTAGGCGCCTCCCCACCACGCTGCGTGACGGGAACTGGAGGGTAACTGTCAGCGTATGGATGGATAAAGATATTATCCGCGTGCGTCCGGGCAAAGCCGAACATGCTTACGGCATAGCGATAGATGTCGGGACAACCACGGTGGCCGGATATTTCTGTGATCTTACGACGATGGAGGTCATTGACACAATATCTATGATGAACCCCCAGTGCAAATACGGGGAAGATGTCATGGCCCGGATCACCTATCACATGACGACGGATGACGGACTTCAGCGGATGAGCGATGACATTATTGAGGGTCTTAACGGCCTGATTGACAAAGCCATCGAGGGGACGCATCCGCCCAAGAAAAAGGTGAAGAAAAAAAAAGGAGAGGAAGGGCCTGATGAGTGGGTGGAAAAACCTGAGGAGGGGAAAACGTACCTGCGTCTCTCCAGGGAAGACATTGAGGACATCACCATCGGATTCAACACGGCCATGCATCATATTCTTCTCGGACTGAATCCGGAATATGTGGGGCTTGCACCTTTTCCGCCGGTGATCCATCACAGTCTGGATATCAGGGCGCGGGATCTGGGCCTCCATATCAACCCGTCGTCTTATATATTTGTGCTTCCCAATGAGGCAGGATTTGTGGGTGCGGACAACGTGGGCGTTCTGCTTGCGGAAGAGCCTTACAAGCATGAGGAAATCCAGCTCATTATTGATATTGGAACCAACGGGGAACTGGTTCTGGGCAACAGGCATAAGCTGATTTCCTCTTCCTGCGCCACGGGCCCGGCCCTGGAGGGGGCGCAGTTGGCATTTGGCATGAGGGCCGCGCCCGGAGCCATTGAGCGGATCGAAATTGATCCGGAGACTTACGAAGTGAATTACAAAGTCATTGGCCGGGATGCCTGGCGGAAGTTCTCCGAACCTAAGGAGATGAAGGCCAAAGGTATCTGCGGGTCAGGTATTCTGGATGTGCTGGCCGAGCTTTACAGAGCTGGTGTCATAACAAAATCCGGCGTGTTCAACAAGAAGGCGCTGAAAGAGATTCCGCGTTTTCGCAAAAATCCAGATACCAAACAGTCGGAATTTGTTCTTGCCTGGGCTGAGGAATCCAGCATTGACAAGGATATTGTGATCACTCAGAAGGATATCCGGCAGATTCAGCTGGCCAAGGGGGCACTCTATGCCGGTTGTAAGCTCATGGTGAAGCGGATGGGTGTTAAAAAGGTTGACAGAGTGAAGATTGCCGGGGCTTTCGGAACCCATGTGGATCGTGAGAAAGCTTTGGTCATGGGCCTCTTTCCGGACTGTGAGATCAGCAAGATTGAGGGTGTGGGCAATGCAGCGGGGGACGGGTGCAGGACCGCGCTTCTGAATGTGAGAAAACGCGTGGAGGCGAACTGGTGTTCCCGGAATGTGGAATATATTGAGCTGACAGTGGAGCCGACATTTGAGCAGGATTTCATGGAAGCCATGCAGATGCCGCACATGACGGATGAATTTCCGCATTTGAAGGGTGTTGTGCCGGATTATATTCTCCATCAGGGGCCAAAAGGGCCGAAAAAGCCGGAATAGAACTTCAAAGCGGGCAGAAATTCTCGCCCCCTGTCATTCTGCGGAAGCAGGAATCCATCGGATATTGAAATTGTGGATTCCCGCTTTCGCTCCACCCATAGCCGGAGAGATTGCCGTCCGCATACGGTTTATGATGCCATTGAATAATTTTTGTCATCAATTGAAAATCGTTTTCGCAAGGAGGCATTTGTCATAAACTTGTTGGAAACATGAAGAAGGCAGGCATGCTGATAACAGGCGCGGACCCGGTCTGCCTTATCCATTTCTGACAGTGTTCGGGGACCGAACAATACAGCTACTGTATGGTTTGTCGTAACACGGAAGTCCGGCGCAGACAACTGAAATAATTCCACATTCATCCGGTAACAACTCTATCTTCATGTTGTTAAACTGCAAGTTTGGCACTCCGGAGCGACAAACATTTTTTTACCATGAGGCAGAAAAGAAGTCAATGGGTAAATACAGCATTTACAGCATTTAAATTGAATGGTAGCAGATTTTCGCAACCTGCGAGACAGAACAGAATAGCAGGCCGGAATTCAGGATGTTCTTTTCAAAATTGATTTTTTGAAAAAAGTCTTGACAGGGTCTGCGCCCGGTCTTATAGTCAGGTTATGCTTGTGCAAGCAATCTTAACAAATCATAAGGAGATTCTGGAATATGATCAGGAACATCATATTGGCAACACTAATTATCTGCTCCCAATTTTTACCAACCGTCAACCTCAGCCTGGCGCAAGCTCCCAATGAAAAAGCCACATACGTCGGAGCCGGCAAATGTAAGCAATGCCACAAAGATATTTATAAAGGATGGAAATCCACTATGCATCCTTACAAGTTTCAGCAGGCTGCTCCGGCTAATATTGTGGGAGACTTCAGCAGGAACAACAGCTTTGAGGCTGACGGTGAGACAACGATTATGTTTGAGAAAAATAAGGAGTATTTTATCACAACAACAGGCCCGGACAACAAGGAACACACCTACAAAATCGGGTATGTTATCGGGGGCTTCTGGAAACAGCTTTATGTTACTGAATTCTCAAATGGGGAGTTGCATATTCTCCCGGCAATGTGGATTGTTGAATCGCAGAGTTGGAAGGAAAGAAAGAACTGGAGCAAGGCAATATATCAATACTCATGCTCGGGCTGTCATAACACAGGTACGCAGATAAATTTCGACAAATCCAGCGAAACATTCAAGACAACTTGGTCAGATATGGGTGTTGCCTGCGAGGCCTGTCATGGCCCGGGTAGCAATCATCTGAATGCAGAGGAAGACGACAAGTCCGGCACAATTGTAAATCCGGCCAAAATCCCGGACCCAAGGCGGGCAGCAATGGTGTGCGGCTCATGTCATACCAGAGGCAGTTCCGGTGAAGGCAAATACGGTTATCCTTCAGGATACAAACCCGGCGGACAGCTGAACTTCATGTTCAGCGAAAAACCTAAGCTCCATCCGGACGACAGTTCAAGAGCAAATCGTCAGGAATATATTGATTGGAAGAAAAGTGGGCATGCCAGAGAAGGGATTGTTTGCTGGGACTGTCATTATACTCACAGAAAAGGTAATTCCAACAAGTATCAGACAAAATTGCCGGGTTCCTCGCTGTGCCGGAGTTGTCATGAAGTCGAAAATAAGGGTGTCCACGGAATTCACAGCGTCAACAGTTGTGTTGGCTGTCATATGTCGCCGATAGGGAAACGCGCTGCAAAAGGTGACGTGCATAGCCACCAGTTCAAGGTGATAAGCCCAAAGGAAACCATAGATGCAGGCGGTTACGAGAAACAGCCGAATTCATGCAATGCCTGCCATTATCACAAGAATGACAAACCTGAAGACATGCTGAATGTGCTGAAAAAAGTGAAAACATTCGGCAAGACAGGAAGATGTCTGATTGACCGGCCCAATCTGAACAAAGCTGATTCAGCCGACGCAAAAAAACGCGCTGCTGATTAGCGCGACGTCAGGCTGAACCAAATCTGCTGCATGCTGTCTGTGAACCGGTTGATATTAAATTCACCTTTGATCAAAACAGGAAAGGCAACTTTAACATAGATGGCCTTGGGGACGAGCGTTTTGTGCAAGACACATTGGTTTCAAAATTTAATTTTCAGATGATACGCCCGGTTGTTCTTCCAAACACAATGCCGGGTGTTCGTTCACAGACATACAGTCTTGACAGTCATCCATACGCAGTTAATTACACCATTAAAAATATTGATAATGGCCTGGTTCAGTTCCAACATAACCTTTATCAATTGAAAAATGACAGAGAAGAGCATCTGTTGGAAAGGATTTACTTTAATGCAGACAGCTTAGATACTCTGAGAAAAGCTATGTATGCTGGAAAGTATTTTTCTGAAAATGATGGTGCTTTTAAATTAGTATTTTACCCTGCTATGGGGCAAACAACGCCGCCAAAATAAATCAGCCTGACAATGCAAATTCACTCGGACGGCTAAAAGCGGCACTCGTTCCCTGCTTTGCTTTTGGCCGCCGGTGATTTGCAGCACACCTTTTTAACCACAAAGGACACAAAGCTTAAACCTCACGTTCGGACGGATCTGTCTGAGGAAGCCCCTCCCTGAACATTTTGAACTTTCCACTGTCGAATCAAATAAGCCCATTTACCAGTTTGGTCAGAAAATTCCCTGTGTTCTGAAGCGGCCCCAGCGGATTTGTTTCTTCAACAGTTTCATTTATATTGGGTTTCCCACTCCACATCTTATACACAACAAGATCGTCTTTCACCACAATAAGGGGGTGAAATTCCCACCCGGATGTTCTTGTCTGTCGTTTAAAATTAAAAAAATCAAGAATCAGATTCCCGTATCGTTTCTTACTGATCTCTTTTACCACAAATTCATGCGCCTGACAGTCATCTTTGGCAGAGAGACAATCCTGTATTCCCTGGGCAATATCCTCCTCTGTAATTGAAGGATTCGGCATAAATCGGTGAATAATATCCAAGTAGGTCAGAATTTCCGTATTGGGCGTAGTAAAGGGATCAATCCCCATAGATTCAAGTTCTTCGGATGTTGTCTTATATGGAACGACATTATCAAAAGCGGTTTTGGCTTCATCAAAAGTTTCCCATCGGGAGCCAATATCCCTTCTTGTGCTTGGGAGCAAAGAGGAACATCCGCTGGTAAAAAAAGCCACAATAATTAGCAAAACACACAGTTTTTTTTTCAAGTTGCACCTCCGT
>JAOZLU010000224.1:7376-10008 GCA_029934695.1 Desulfobacterales bacterium
AGGCGGAGCCTGGGAACGAGTGACACATTATGGCTGTCGAGCAATTACGGCCATTTATTTCATCAATCAGGGGAAAGGTCAATGGGGTGAAAATAGTATTTTACGGTGGGAATATTCTGCCTTCAGGTAAAAATGTCCAGTTTGCAGTTCCGCCTTTAGGCGGTGCTGCGGAACTGCAAACTTAATTTTCGCCCGGGAGGGTTCATTCAAAAAACTACTCTCTTCCCTTTGCGTAACCGATTGCAGTCAGGGCATCTTCCATTTCTTCCAGAATTGTGGGATCATCTATCGTGGCAGGCACTTTGAATTCCTTATTGTCTGCGATCTTCTGAATGGTTCCCCGCAGGATTTTTCCGGAACGGGTTTTGGGCAGGCGTTTGACCACCGCGGCCGTCTTGAAAGCTGCAACAGGGCCGATGCGATCCCGGACCATCTTGATCACCTCGCTGATAATTTCATCATTGCTGCGTGTGACCCCTGCCTTCAGCACAATGAAACCGGCGGGGATCTGTCCCTTGAGTTTGTCAGCAACCCCGAGAACCGCACATTCGGCCACGTCAGGATGGTCGGACAGCACCTCTTCCATGGCACCGGTGGACAGTCTGTGTCCCGCGACATTGATAATATCATCGGTACGGGACATGACATACACATACCCATCTTCATCAATAAAACCCGCGTCAGCCGTTTTGAAATATCCCGGGAATTCGTCAAGATAAGATTCCCTGAACCTTTGATCATTCTTGTAGAGGGTGGGAAGTGTTCCCGGAGGCAGCGGAAGTTTGACAACCAGAGCACCAGTGTCGCCGGCCTTCATCTGGTTGCATTCGGGGTCAACAACCTGAACATTCCATCCTGGCACAGGCTTGGTGGGAGAGCCGTACTTGACCGGAAAATGATGCAGCCCCATACAGTTGGCGCAGATGGCCCAGCCGGTTTCTGTCTGCCACCAGTGATCTATTACCGGGACATTGAGATTTTTCTCGGACCACTGAATGGTGTCGGGATCGGACCTTTCACCGGCAAGAAAGAGCGTTCTGAAATCTGACAGATCATATTTTTTGATGAACTCGCCCTCAGGGTCATCCCGCTTGATGGCGCGGAATGCTGTAGGCGCAGTAAACAGCGCGTTGACCTTATGTTCGGATATGATGCGCCAGAACACGCCCGCGTCCGGTGTGCCGACCGGTTTGCCTTCAAAAAGTATTGTGGTGCAGCCTTTGAAGAGCGGGGCATAGACAATGTAGGAGTGTCCGACCACCCAGCCCACATCGGAGGCAGCCCAGTAAACATCGCCGGCATCCATATTATAGACAGCCTTCATGCTCCATTTCAGCGCAACCACATGCCCGCCGTTGTCCCGGATGACACCCTTGGGCTGGCCTGTTGTGCCGGATGTGTAGAGAATATAAAGCGGATCGGTGGCAGCAACAGGAACGCAGTCATGGGGCTTGGCCTCTGTCATGGCTTCATTCCAGTCAATATCCCGGCCATCAATCATTGAGGCCGTTTCCTTATGCCGCTGGATGATAATACACTTTTCAGGTTTTGATGCTGATATGCTGATGGCTTCATCAAGGAGCGGTTTATAGGCAATAACCTTCTTGACTTCGATACCGCAGGAGGCTGAGACCATGACTTTCGGTTCAGCGTCTTCAATACGGGTTGCCAGCTCTTTTGCCGCAAATCCGCCAAAAACCACCGAATGGACTGCCCCGAGGCGCGCACAGGCAAGCATTGCAATGGCGGCTTCAGCGATCATCGGCATATAAATAAGTACCCGGTCTCCCTTTACAACACCCTGAGCAGCAAGTACGCCGGCAAATTTGGCGACTTCATCCCTCAGTTCCGTATAGGTGTATTTTTTGATCGTGTCTGTCACAGGGCTGTCATAAATCAGGGCAGGCTGATCCCCTCTGCCGTTGTCAACGTGATAGTCCAAGGCGTTGTAACAGGTGTTCAGTTCCCCGCCTGTGAACCAACGGTAAAATGGCTTGTTGGAATCATCAAGGACCTTGTCCCATTTTTTGTACCAGTGGCAGTCTTCGGCAGCTTCGGCCCAGAAGGCTTCAGGGTCTCTGATGGATTTTTCAAAAGCTTCATCATACTTGTTGGCCATATTTGTGATCTCCTTTTCATAAAATTAAGTTTAAAAGTTCAAAGTGAAAAGTTGAAAGTAATCCCGCAACATGCTGAAATTATTCCAATGGGAACTGGTGATCCGGAAAATGCAGTGTCCCATTTCCCGCTCCTGCCGGATTGACAGATCCGGCGGTGTCTCGGACTTGCCAATCCGAGACAGGCGGGGATATTATTTGATCATCATTATTTAATTATTGTAGTATATAAACAATTTGGCGGCACTGTCAAGAATAATAAATAATAAATGAATCAGATACAGTACCTGAATGAAACTGAGTGCGCCCATATTTTACACAGCTATAAATTATGCCGGTTAAAATTGATTGAAAGTCCAGAAATTTTGTGATAAAAAATAGAAGTTTCTGGAATATTCTGAAAGTCTGTTCAGTCATGATTCTCAATAATTAAGGAACAATTAAAGATGCATGTAAAAGTCGAAGTGGACCTTCTGGATTTCATTCCCCAAAAAAGGCCCTGCAAAGGAGCAGGC
>JAOZLU010000831.1 GCA_029934695.1 Desulfobacterales bacterium
TCATGTACGGTTCTTCGGGGGGGAAGGCGCAGTAATGCGCTGACCTACCCAACACGGCGGGGGCGGGCGATCATTGAATGTCTCGGTGAATCCCCGCCGCCCCTTATCTCAGCCGTTATGCCCTTGACCTTAATGTTTTAAAATTATGAGAGGAGTAAATAATATGGGACACATTAAACGATCACTAGATTTGAAAGAAGCAAAGGAAGGCATAGCATTGTCAATTTTAGTTAAAGCCGGTGCTGTGGTATGTTGTGAATACTGTGATGAATATGTCAACAATCAAGATGATGAAGCTTTGAAAATAGCTTATGCGATTGCTAATAAGATGGTTTCCGAAAAAAATTCTGATGTGGAACTCTTTGAGGGGAACAGAAAAGAATTAACGGATTGTATTAAAAGTGTTTATGCGGATGTGGCTTGGGAGTGTCATTGTGAAATAGAGATGAATAAGTAGTCCGAAATAAAAAAGTGAGTGTTTTTCGTATAAAAAATGAATAATATCGCATACATCCCGCTCAATGAAGACGACGCTCGCAGGTTCTTTTCTAAAATTGATAAGATTAAAACAGCGACATGGAGTGGAAAAATATTGAATCTTATGCCACCCTATTGGCTGGGAAGATATATGGGTCAAAGGGAATTACTGTCAGAGTATAGAAGCTTGGAATCAAATGAAAAACTTGAAATCAGAGCACCTGAGTCGCCAGATATTATCTTTGCAGTATTCAGCCATTTGTCTTCTTTAAAAGACATTAAAGGTGAGCTTGTATCACGTTATGAAGCTCAGAAACTATACTTTTTCCATCCTGTCTATAGAGCTTATGTTCTTATGGACGATTATTATAAAGCCGTCTTTTCGGAAAAGTTATTTTATTGGAAAAAACTTCTTGTGGGATTAGGTGCTAAATCAATAAAAATAAAATCCTTGTCTAACGAGTTTACTAAAATATTCAATTATTACAATATTGATGTCAGTTCCAAAGACTCGTCGGCAACATGGGAAACATCTTCTGAAAATAGGCGGATTTCTGAAAGTAAATTCTATTTTTCACAGCCGGATAATATTCCTGATGAATGCTATCTCTCCCAAAAGAAAGATTATTTTAAGGATGGAAAATATCTTTTCAAGCATGAAAACAGCTCTATTGAGGCTCATAAACTTAGTAGCTGGGTATATAATGATGATGGAAATATTCGGAATGTTTTTGAAGCAAGGCTGAGACACCTCAGTTTGGAAAAATTATCGGATTTGGATTTTGATATTAGCTGTAGATTTAAAAAAATCGCTTTTAACAAAGACGGTAAAAAATTGTTACTTAAATTAGGCGTTCTCGATACTAAATTTTCGTCATTGGATGAATCAGAGCTTTTTTTAAGCTTAAAGGTTCAATTTTAAAGGCATAACCACAGGTTGCAGCGGACGGCGGGGGCGTGTTCTCGGCGGAAGTTGTTCGGTAAAGCCCCCGCCGCCGCTGAACCTGAGCGTTATGGTGCATTAATCATAGGAAGATAAGATGGAACAATTTATAGAATTGATTGAAGAAACAATATATAAGAGTACCATAAAAGATTTAAAAAGATATCTCAGGAGATTAGCGGGATGCACTAAATGGTTGATATGTAGTGATTACTGTCTGGAGGATAAAAAAAAATCTAACGATGTCGCTGTATTTACCGTGCTACCATATTATGATTATATTGATAATATCCAAAAGGATATATCTGAAAAAGCTCCTACCGACATCAAAAAATCTCGCTTAATAAGAGAGAGCTTCATTAACTACCATAAATCCGGGCTTATATTCCACTTTGGCTTCATTTTCGGAAAGCGCGGCAAGCATATTTTTAAAGATTTATCAAGAGAGCATATTTTATCACTACTAAAACGAACAATTAATTTTGTGGAAGTATTGAAAAAAAATAATGTGCCTATAAGTGCAGATGACCTTCAAGAATTTACTAATAAAATCAAGGCATTGATTCGTGAGGCAGAACGTAAAACATTTAGCTTAAAGCTTATGAAAAAAATCATACTTATAAATTTATTAGCTGCATACATAGCTCACCTTTTATGCAGAGAAACTGATGTGAAGCTTGTAGGTTGGTTTTCAGACAGAGATGACATTATTAATGCCTATGATGAAATTGCCTTTGATCTGTTTTATATGAACTTTAATGCGTTATGTGAGAGAAGCAAGATTGATGTAGATTCCAACGTCAGGCTTATGATTGCAAAACCTTCGACTAATGAAAATGAAAAAATGTGGTATGATGAATTAAACAGATTACCAGACTTTATTGCTGGGACACTTGCGGATTGGGATATAGCAAAAAATCATGTTAGTAAAGATAAATTTTTAACTATGATAGAAGGTTGCATAGCTGACAGCAACAATATTGCGATTTTAAAACTTTATGCCGAGTGGGTTTGGACATGTAGCAGAGTAGGTGTGAATAAACTATAATTGCACCATAACCCGTCGTGTGTGCGGGCGGAAAAAGCCCCCCCCCGCCACACGGGCGTTGTTTTT
>JAOZLU010000009.1:0-12390 GCA_029934695.1 Desulfobacterales bacterium
GATTATAACGGATTCAGGGGAGGCTCCCGCATCTGCCCTCAGACAGATCCGGCCGGACGTGCAGGTTCAAGCTTTGTGCCCCTTTGTGCCCTTTGTGGTTAAAAAAGGTGCGACGCAGGGCTGATTTCAGGCCTCCCCTGAAAGCGTTATAATCAGTTATATAAACTTGCCATGTATTTTTTTGATTGTCAATCATTTTTTTTGCCCTGCCCCTTGCCGATGGGTTCACAGTTGCCCGACAACGAGAAGTTCAAAATAAAATTCACTTTGAACTTTCCACTTTTCCTGATTTTCTCACCTTTCCTCTTTTCCGCTTTTGGATACCAACTCTCTGAAAAAATGCGGTATCCTCATCAGCTCATTCCATGAGTCTTTTGTTTTCCGGTCCCTGTCCTCATCATATCTGTTGTGGTGCCGCCGACAGGAAACCAGAAGACTCAGTCCCATTTTCCAGATGTCATCCCCCGCCAAAGTATCATCCTCATGCCAAAACAGAATCAGCCCCTTGAGTGTATATATAATTGCCTCGGCGTGGCTGTTCTGCTGAAGCGCATGTTGCACAAACTGATAGGGATTGAACTTTCTTTTGCCCATGTTGATCCCATCAATCTCATCGCACAGATCATTCAACTGAATCACCGCTTCCGGCAGTTCGCTCAGATCTATGGACGGGGACTGATATTCAGGTGCAGAGGGTGGGAGAGGTTTGATTTCCTCTGCGGGCGAAGAAAGTTTTTCACGTTCTTTTATGGCATCCTCAAATTCGCGTTGTCTCATTTTTTTTGCTGCGGATTTATAACTGTCAGGGTCTTCTGTGGCAGCCCGACGACGACGTCTTCTCGCCGATGATGAGTTGTCATCAGGAGGCGGCAAAGGAGGATTTTCCGGTTCTTTTTCAACATCGGGGATGCCTTCTTCTTCCGCCGATTTTGCAGATTCATCATTCACAGGCAGAGAGGACGCTTCCGGCTTTTTTTCATTTTCAACATCGGGGATGTGGCCTTCTTTTTCCGCCGATTTTGCAGATACAGATTCATCATTCACAGGCAGAGAGGACGCTTCCGGCTTTTTTTCATTTTCAACATCGGGGATGTGGCCTTCTTTTTCTGCCGATTTTGCAGATTCATCATTCACAGGCGAGGAAAGTTTTTCAGTCTTTTTTACAGCAACCCGGCGTTTTTTTGCCGATGCAGGTTTTTTCTTTACAGGCGAAGAAGGTTTTTCAGTCTTTTTTACAGCAGCCCGACGTTTTTTTGCAGGTACAGCTTTAGTCTTCACAGGCGAAGAGGAATTTCCATTTTTTTTTTCCACTGAGCCATCGTCAGATCTGTCATCGGCTGTCGTATCATTGTTAAGGACATCGGGGATTTTTCGGAGATCGTCGTTGTCATGAACATTACCCTTGGGTGTCTTGACCCTTGAACGAATTTTAGGAGAGTCAGTTTTGTCTGTATCAGGATTTTTGGGAACATCATCTGCTGACGCATTAATATTGCCGAAAAGAGACAGATGAAACACAAAATAATAGCTTACGACATTACCGGAGATGCTTCTGACAATGACACCTTTTTCTGCGAGCGAATTAATCACCCGCACGGTATGGCGTTTGGTTTTTTGTATCCTGTCGGCAATCTCCTGATAGCTTGGACAGCACCTGCCGTCTTTTTCTGCAAATTTTGCCAGTACTGCATACGTCAGTTTTTCTGTGGATGTGAGCCTGTCATTCTCCAAAATGAATTCGGGAATACAAGTGCCGTAAAAAATTTTGCATGGGTTGAAAAATGACCCTGTTTCATTTTGTGCTTCCGGGTTGCTGAATGCTGCTGACGTTTTCATAATATTTGCCTCCGTATCGGGATGTTGCAGACATGGACAAAATCAGCCGCTACCTGTCTGCGCCGGATTGACAAATCCGGCAGGAACATCTCAGATTTGCCAATCCGAGACGAGCCTTGGTGACTGGTCGTTCCCATGCCTGCTTGCTCCTGTCAGATCCCATTGTCTGAATTAGGATTTTTACAGCCTCCGAACAAACCAGAAGAGATAAAAAATCTGGCGGGAAAATGCCTGGGATTTGCCAATCCCAGGCGAGCGAGCGGCCCAATCCCAGGCGAACTGGGCTTTCTCAGGAATAACAGCGCAGGACTTACTTTTTTTTGCGCTTTTTAGGCTCTTTGACCTTAAATTCCCATTTGTAAGGATCTTCTTTTCTGCATCTTTTTAGCTTTTTTTCAAAGTCAAAGTTTCCATATCGGTCAATCACATCTACCTTAATCGTCGTTTTCCAGATCGCTTTATCGTGGAGAGTAAGTGCATAGAATGTAATCTTAACATCCTCTTTCCGTTCATCTGTCCTGTTGATTATGGTTCCTTTTAAATAGCATTTTGTCTTTCTACCTTTTTTGACTCTCTCAAATTTCAGGTCTTTGTATGAATAATTTTCATTGATTTCTCCCCATAAAAAAGACTTCCCAGAAGATTCTATCACCTTTTTTTTAGGCTCTTTAACCTCGAATCTCCATCTGTCCGGCTTTTGTTCATCACATTTTTTTGCACTTATTTTTTTTCTGAACTCGAACTTTCCGTATTGGTCAATTTTACTGATATTAACTTTCAGTTTCCAGAGCAATTCGCCATGGATATTCAGGGCATGAAATATAATACGAACTTTCTTTTTCTGCTCACCTGAGTTGTTGATGATTGTTCCCCTGAGATAACACCTCTTCTTGTTTTTTCCCTTTTCCTCCAGTTCCAGATTTTCATACGAATAATTTTCATTAATATCTCCTCCCCTGAAAACGGAAGCATCAGCAGAGAGAGAAAATGCGATGAGAGCTGCAAATAAGACAGTGACAAAAAAGATATTTTTCATATTAATCTCCCAAATAGTAAAAGGAGTGCTAAAATGAAATTTTAGCACCCCGCTATAAAATAAGTTCAGCGTTAGCGTGTTTCTCCAGAAGTTTCAGATTCGGTCAGGGTTTGAAGGATATCAATCACCTCTGCAAGTCCGGCTTTCCTGTCGCCGTCAAGGTCTTTTATCACGCAGACCTCTGCATCGGAACGGATCCCTACGGAAACATTCTTTTCGGAACCCTCAGATCTGGCAGCTCTCCCGGAAGTGGCTGAGAAGGTATAACTTGCGCTGGCCACTGTGCCGACTTTGCCAAGTTTTGTAACTGGGTATTCGAGGGTTACGCTGCCCGCGTCCTGCTGCTGACTGTCCAGAAACATTGCCAGATCACTGGGCTGAAAATTGCTGCCTGATCCGAATACCGGGTCAATAGCATCATTCGGGAAGAAAAAATATATCTCCCGGGATTCGCCAACAGGACCGTAAGCGGTTATCCCACACATTGTCTCAACAGTTCCTATGGTGCCGTCTGTCATCATGGGAAAGGGGACTATATCACCGCCCCAGTGGTTGGTCTGGATGATGATGCGGAGCGTGTCGCTCTCTCCCTGACTATTTGTGAAATTCCCCTGACTATTTGTGACAAGCAGAAAGCTGACGGTTGAATTCAGTGTCTGTCCGGCCGCGTTGGTGGTGCCAAAGGTGGTCGTTTTGAATGTCAGTGTGCCATTGCCTGTTGTGTCATAAGTGACTTCTTCAGGCTTGACAATGTCCTCCGTATTCGTACCGCCTGTTATTGCCAACGCATGGAGCGGTTCGCCGTCCATATCCACGGTAAATTTCACCTCAGTTCCGGCAGGGATGGCCCGACTCAGATCAATGTTAGCTTTGTTCGTCGGTATTTGATTTATATCCGCATTGGCACTGATAACCGGTTCCGACGGATTCAGAACCAGCTCTGATAATTCAGTCGTCATTAGAGAATCATCAGCCGGCAACGTAAGCAGTATTGCAGGATATACAGATTTATTTCCCGCATTAAGCATAGCCGCGGCTGAAACATTGGCCATAGAACTGTTTATCGTCGTACTCTCATCTCCGGATGTTTCCTCTGGGTTTACCCATATCCCATTCAGTTTCGGCGAAAATCCGACCATACTATAGGGATTCGATGTGTCAAGAGCCACCACATAGTAGCCATCAGCAACAGCCTGGCTCAACTCAACCTTTGTGATCTTAGGCCCGGCAAACGCTGTTGAAACAACAAGCAACAGCAACGAAGATAATACAATCAGGGTTAATTTAGTTTTGTACATGATATCCTCCTTTTACGTTTTACATTTTACGTTTAAAAAAAATATGTTGAATACGAACCAGGAAGCTCATATCCCTGATTCATAAGGCAAGAGGATGTTCAGAAAAAACATTTCATAAAAACAGCTCCGAGGTAGATTACCGCCACTGCCACAGTGATATAAAAAACAGTTTGATATCCCGGTACCGGTTCATGGGCCAGCTCCATTTTTTCTTGTTTTTCCATGTCTGCAATGCTCCTAATTTCTATTTTTGTCGGTCTTCTGTGTGATGAAATCCGTTCTTTGCTCTTTCCCTGGCATTAAAACAAATTCCCTTCAGGCAACGATATTTTTCAAACACCGCTTTCAATTTTAATGAACTATCTTTATACATGGTTGTTTTCTATATGAAATCAGGCGGATTTTCTAACCAGTCTTCCAACAAATCCTCAAAGACCTCTTTATTGAAGATAAACCTGTCTTCCTGTTTTCTGCTTTTCCGCAACTCCCAATATGCTTTGTCATTATCATCCTTCATAAGCAGCAACATGACTTTATTTGCAATATAACCGCTAAGATACAGATCTGTTCTTCCCCAGGCTCCTACAATATTGCTTCCGACAGGTTCAAGAATAACCACAGGACCGCCCTTAATATCCAATTCCAATTTATCTGCCTCATACGGATACGGATATTCATCTATAATTTTTTTTGTCGAATCAAATTTAATATAACCGTCATATCCGCAAAACCAGGTTTTAATGTCATTATGCAATTTATCTGCCTGGTTTCTCCAAAAATCCACCGCTTTTTTCGCCTCAATATCTTCTTTTTTATTTTCGGCGAGTTCGACCAGTTTTTCTTTAAGGCTCATTCCGAAAACCTCCTCTTCTATTACTCAGCTATGGTGAAAAACTCACAACCGTCTGAAATTATTCATCGGCAGATGTCAGTTCAGGAAATATCGGCATCACTGATTTCAGTTACGAGAACTCATGGTTGACGAGTATATGAAATCAGTTGGATTAACCAATTCTTTTCACCATTTTCCTTGTTTTTTTTAAAAACTGTGGCATCCTATTGAATCTCATCAAGAATTTTCACAAATATCTCATATATCTCATCTAAACTTAGCTTGGAGTATTTGCCTACTGTATTTCTTTTCCCATGAGAAAGCCAGTTTCTGTATTCGATAATTTCTGTCAGATCATTAAACGATTTTTGTGATATTTGTTTTTCCAGCAATTTTTTTGCCCCTGACAAATTATGGATATCTGCTTTGGTCTTGATAAATGCCGGTGCGGAATTGTATAAGGGAGCTGGTTTGTCCTTTGACCCTCTTTTTTTGTATTCCTTTTTTACTGTACTCTTAATTTCTCCGTAAGCATTATCAATTTTGGCAAAAACGACTTGTTCAAATGTGGTTATCATGTCCAATATACAGTATTCTTTAATTTGTTTCTGTAATGAATCAAAATAATCATCAACAGCATCTTCACGTCTTTTTTTCCTTTTTGCTTTTTCAGGTGAAATTATCCGTCTGGCAAAAGAACTGCCAGGTTCTCTCATTATAATCCCTTTGGCTGAATCAGAGATTTCTTTTAAGGAACCATAAGTTTCCAGTATATTTTCCAGTTTTTCTTTCGCAGGCATCAAGCATTCCTTTTACACTTCCGTCCATTTTTCCAGCCAGGTATCAAGTAATTTTTCATAAGAATCTTTGTTGAACAGAATTTTTTCTTCCTGCTTCCTGTTTTTCCACAACTCCCAATGGAATTGTTCGTCAGCACTTTCAATAAGTAAAAGCAGAACCTCTTCATCCTTATGCCCTCGGAAATACATGTCTATTTTTCCAAAAGCGCCGATAATATTTATACCGAAAGGTTCAAGCACAACCGTAGGGCCATTCCCGATGTTTAATTCCATGATGCTTGTTTCCAAAAGAAAATCCTCGCATTCAGCATCGTCCAACTGATGATATTCAAAAGTCATATAACCTTGCTCGACATATTCATCGAACCATTTTTCAATATCATCATAAAGATTTCTGACTTCCCGAATCCATATATTTTTATCATTTCTGGCAGAACGCTCTTCATTTATTTCAGTGAGTTTGGCTAATTTCTCTTTAAGATTCATTCAACACCCCATATATTATTTCCTAAATAACATTTGCATACCATTTTCTGAATGAGTCAGGCAAACGCAACAAACGCTTGGGCATATTTTATATCAGCGATTGATTGAAAAATTTTTTCATTGGAAACAGTTTTAAACGATTTCCTTATGAAATTTTTCAAGCTGCTGACAGCCTGTTTAGCCTCTGATTCATTATATATTCTCCAATATCTGTCATGGGCCGGATCGAATATGGTATCAATCGCATCATTTTCAACTGCTGAGATAATATATTCCTTAACGGCCTCAGCCAGTGACTTCAAAGCATCTTTTTCATCATCACCATGAGAAGAAACGGTAAAATCAAGACAGCGGGCGACGATAACATCACCCTCTTTCATCAATAAAATATGGAGTATCGGGCTTTCCCATAAAGTTCCGATTTTGATCTTTATATTTAGCCCTCTCATAAATAATTCCTGCCCAAATTGCCAATTTGTTTTCCCATAACGAACGTCTTTCCTCATCTATTTCATGACTTTTATAAAGCGCATCACTGTAATAATATATCTCGCCGTTCGGAAGATAAAAGGTGAGCAGGTCATAAACCTCATCCTCCGGTTTGTCAATTTCAATTTCCATGCCATCAAAGATAATCAGCAACTGGTCGGAATCCCCGTGATCTGCCAGCCTTAAGAACCTCTTTCCTGAAAACAGACTGTCAAACGACTGCATTCTGTCTCTGTCAATCGTCTCGGAATCAAATTTCAGTTGTCCGTCGTGATAAACGGACCAGTAATCCGCATTTATCCACAGACTCGCAGTTCCCAAAGTTCTGTCCGTACCCGGTATGTCCGCGACCCCGTTCATGTCAAAATGAATCGTGGTGCCGTAGGACAGCCCGGTCTTTGAACATATAAGCGGCTGAAATTCTTCAAACTCAGCAGAATTTTCACATATTTTTATATCTTCAGGCATTACAATTACACTCCCTGTTTTGTGAAGTATTACTGTTAGGCCGTCCCTTCTTTTGTTTTTCGCTTGCCATGTTTTCACTTCTTCCGGATTGAAAAAAACACATTGCACAAGGGCCATCGTGTATCATCTGTAACAGCGGCAGGATTTTCCTGAAGCTCTTCTGGACCGTTCGATGGCCACCGTTCAAGGATGTGCTGAGCATCGAAAAATTCTGTTAATCCGCCAAGGGAATCGCCGAAGGCTGATCCGTAAAGGCAGCTTTTTATTTTGTTTATATTCATCAAAATTCCTTTGGACAGTTTTAAACAATTTCCCTGATTATAACGGATTTAGGGGAGGCCTGTAAAGCCCCGTAGGGGCGGCATATTTGTAGCTGCAAACATGCCTTCGGGCCTTCCGGTACTACAAACATGTCGCCCCAGACTTACAATTCCGCCTCCTGCAAAAGGCTCTATCAACGTCTTTTCCAAGCCGCCCCGCTCGGAAAGCCATGATCGGATACGAGGGACAAGCCAGGTTTTTCCGCCGGCATACCGGAAAGGGCTGCGCATCGGAACAGCAGCCACATTCACGATTTTCTCTTCTGATTCGCCGAAAAGTGATATTTGTTCCATTATTCAAAAAAAATTATTGATGCAAATCCAAATACCTCTGCCAAAGGATGTTTATGTTTACAGGAATCTTCCAATTTTAAGTTCCTCCAAGGATTCCCTGAACAGCCAACTGGGCCAATCTCAGAAAAGGCTGCGGGTAAAAAAACAGGATAACCGAAACAAACGCCGTAATTTCCAGAGGAATCAGACACCAGGGCGGGGCTTCCTCCACCCTGTCTTCAAACATGGATTCTTCCGGAGTGCAGAAAAATGCCTTATACACAATGGGCAGAAAATATGCCGCGTTCAGAAGTGAGCTTGAAAGAAGGACAACCAGCATGATCCACTGATCTGCCTGGAGCGTTCCGAGAACCAGATACCATTTGCTGATAAACCCGCCGCAGGGCGGCAGTCCGATGACGCTTAATGATCCGATGAAAAAAGCGGTCATGGTGATGGGCATCCTTTTCCCGATCCCAACCATATCGCTGATATTCTTTTTCCCTGTTGCAACAAATATGGCTCCTGCACAGAAAAACAGGGTGATCTTGCCAAAGGCATGCATGGCAATGTGCAGCATCCCGCCTGTCAGACCCTTTGGGGAAAGAAGGGCCGCACCAAGGACAATATAAGACAGTTGCCCGATGGTGGAAAAGGCAAGCCGCCGCTTCAGGCCATCCTGGGAAAGGGCGATGAGGGACGCCACAATAATGGTGAATGAGGCAATCACGCAGATCACCGTGCCCAGTCCGAGGGATGAAAGAAAGTCTGTCCCGAATACCCCGGTGATGATGCGGAAAACGCAGAACACCCCGACTTTGACCACCGCAACAGCATGTAAAAGCGCACTCACAGGGGTAGGCGCCACCATGGCAGCCGGAAGCCAGGAATGAAAGGGCATGATGCCCGCCTTGGCAAATCCGAACACAAAAAGGAGCAGAAGGCTCAGAATCAGCGCGGGTGATCCGTGCCCTGCCATAAATCCCTGGTCTGCAAATTCAAGAGTCCCGGTCAGATGATAGGTGACAAGCATCGCAGGCAGAACAAATCCGATGGAAGAACCGACAATATATAAAAGGTATTTTCGTCCCGAGCTTCTGGCCTCCTTATCCTGATGATGCGTTACCAGAGGATAGGTGGCAAAGGACAGCATTTCATAAAACAGATAAAGGGTCAGGAGATTTGCTGAAAATGCCACGCCCACCGTTGCAGAGAGTGAAAGCGCAAAAAAGCAGAAATAGCGGGTCTGGCTGTGTTCTTTCAGCCCTCTCATGTATCCGACGGAATACGCGGATGTGACAATCCAGAGTGATGAAGATACCAGCGCAAACAGAATCCCGAAAGCATCCACCCTGAATTTGAAGGCAAGCCCGGGGAGGACTTTTGCAATGGTGTATTCGATTTCAGCACCATGAAGGATGACAGGGACCATTGAGGCAACCACCAGAAATTTGGCAATTGCCGCTCCAAAGGTCCAGCCTTCACGGATATTCGGTTTCTTTCTGCTCAGAATAATAAAAGGGACAACGAGCAGTGAAATCAGAACTGCAACAAACGGTCGTATAGAAAAAATTGTATCCATGTTATTTTATTTATAATTCCTGATAAACTGACCCGGCATTTTTTAATAAACCCGGGTTTTATTTCATAAATTTTAAAATATTTTCCAGAGATTTCCTGTAAAACAGCGCAATTAAACCGACGCTCGATTCAGGAAGATGCAAAAGTTGTCACTTTGATTCATAACCACCTCGTTTTAATTTGAATATCTGAAACCCGGACAGAAGCAGGCATCTGCATATCTTAGTCAGCAGAAACAGCTTTATCATAAAAAAGGATTGTCAGCAACAGAATATCGGCAACAGATCAGGGAATCCTTCAAAAATGCCTAATTTCAGTCAAATCAGCAGGTTGAATCTTTATTGATCTTCAACTTTTCACTTTCAACGCAGAGCGGGGTCACAGTTCCTAAGTCTGCGTTTTGAATCCGCACATCACCACAGTCACATTATCATATACCTCATGGTCCTTCACAGCACTCTGAATTAGCTGATTGACACCGTCCTGACTGAACAGTTCCCCAGATACTGTCTTCCACCATGAACCACCGGATTTGGCACTCCAAAGGCCGTCACTTGCCAACATCAGAATGTCACCGGGTGAAAATCGGAATGTGAAGACATCCGCATGTTCAGAGAGGTCCGGGGGAAGCTCTTTTTCCAGATCCAGTCTTATGCCCGGATCAAAACGGTATGGCTTGTGCCCGTTCTTATCCCGGACAATCCCTGCGGCTCCGTATCCCAGTGCCTGAGCAATGCGGTGCCCCCCGGCTTTCAGCCGTTTTTCATAATCTTCCCGGCTGATTTCTCCGTCGCGCCAGGAAAATTCGGAAATATGATGATCATGTGTCACCTGATCCCACTGGCTTTTGCTCAGAAGAAAGGCGCGGCTGTCACCAATACTGAGCATAACGCCTTTTCCGCTCTTCCTCTCAATATCAGCCATGACCAGTGTGGTTCCGGGACTTTTTTCGCTTTTGGAGGAGAACTTGAGTCTGAGCTTCCTGTGCAGTTCCATAATCGCAGAACGCATGGCCTGGGGCGTCTTTCGCGGCGGTATCCGCATGAGTCCCCTGATCACCGCCTCGGATATTTGCCGTCCGCCTTCATGCCCGCCCATGCCATCAGCCACAGCCACACGAATATAGGTTTCCGGCCAATTTTTTGCAATGGTTTTATGATACGTTTCCTCAGCAAGTGAGCAGGCATTGACACGATCTTTTTCCAGTTGAAGGATGAGAAAATTGTCTTGGTTCTCATCGCGAAACTGGCCTCTGTCGCTTGAGGCATACGCTTGCAACATCCGTTTCTCGGAAAGAAACATATTTTGGAAAAAATTCTTCATATTTTTTTGCCTTATGCCCGTTCAAACTGTATCAGATAGCAGCCGATCAGGAGGTATGTGCGGGTTCCCGGAATCACATCTTCAATGCTTCCCGGTTTTTAGCTGACCATTTCCAGTGTCATTTTCGGCAATCCCCCTGGATGGCATAGCAGGAAGGTTTGAAACCTGGTTATTTTTTATTTTGACAGTCCGGTAAGATATGCCTTATGGCTGTCCGAAAATCTGATTTTTTTTGTCCTACACACAGCACCTGATTGTCAAGACCAAAATGAAAGTTATTACACATCGGGATCCATCTTACTTTCTCGCAAGGCTTTGTTGCTCAGGGCATAGAAACCGGTCAGCATATAGATAATACCGCCAGTGACATAGATCATACGGATGGGAATAAAATCAGAGAGCCAGGCAAAGAAAATGCCGGCAAACATGAACACCACATTCCGTAACATTTCCCGCGTCGCATAAACCCGCCCCAGTTGTCCCCTTTCAACAGTGCCCTGCAACAGCGAATCCTGCGCCACATCCCGAATGGCATTCGGAGGGCCAAACACAAAGGCCCACGCCACCGCCATCCATACAGTCTGACTGCTGGCAAAGGCCAGTGTCAGTAAGCCGGCAGCGCAGGCATTCACCACAATAATACGGCCCGGGAAGCGGCGTAGCCAGTCACTGATGGCCAGTGCCCCGACAGAGCCCAGAATCATACCTGTAAAATAACCAGTCGCCTGATAGCCCCAGTCTGATGCATCACCCTGCAATGCCTTGGTGGTGAAAGCCAGCAGCAAGGCTCCGCTCCAAATAGCGTGCGGCAGATGTTCCACAGTTTCCATGACTGTCAATGGTCTGGCAATAGGATGCTGACGCAGATAATTCCAGCCGGACACCGACGATTTCCAAAAGGATTCTCTTTCACCGGCATCATCTGTTTCCTGACGTTCGGACACTACTATGAGCATAGCTGTGAGAGCAGCCATCGCGAATAAGATGATCACGCCCAGAGCAATCTGGCGTAACGGTACCGCCAAAATGAGCCAGCCGCCAACCGTATAAGAGATGGCCACCATGATCTGATTGGATGCCAGGATAAAGCTGTTGGCTCTGACCAATTGCTCATGCGCGACCAGCGAGGGAATAAGAGACAGGCGGGCGGGTCGGTGGAAAACATCAGCCGCAGAGAGACCAGTTAAAATGAGATAAATGCCGGTAACTGACACTTTTCCATCCCCCTGCAAAAACCAGATCGCAATGCCAACCAGCAACAGTCTGACGATATCCATGCTGATGAGCAAATTTTTGCGGGGAAAGCGATCAGCCAGCACACCTGCAATGGGGCCCAGCAAAAATCCAGGCATTGTCCGCGCCACCATCGTGCCAACTGCCTGCAAAGTGGATCCCGTCTGTTCATAGATCGTCACCAGAATCGTGATGGTAAACAGTTCAATAGCCAGGGTTGTGGCGATATTGACAAACCATAGAAACAGAAAATGCCGATTGCGTAACATAAATCAAATATTTCTTTTTGAAAATGTTGAAAGTATATCCTCGCCGGGAAATTGCCGGTTTTCTTGCGTGAGCAACTGCCGGACGGGGTTTAACCTTACTGCCGGACGGGGTTTGCAACCTTACTGCCGGACGGGGTTTGCAACCT
>JAOZLU010000009.1:12490-24926 GCA_029934695.1 Desulfobacterales bacterium
CAACCTTACTGCCGGACGGGGTTTGCAACCTTACTGCCGGACGGGGTTTGCAACCTTACTGCCGGACGGGGTTTGCAACCCCGTCCGGCAAGTGCGTGCTCACAATTTTCAGCCCGTCTCGGAAACCACAAAAACCGTCAGAACCAGCATTAATCGAACTGGCTGACTCGTTAAAACCGCGATTTCACATTCGACCAACTATCTGTGGCCAGGAAGCTTTCATCCATATTTTCCAGCATGCTCAGAAACTTGGGCCAGGGGACGGAGAAACTGAGAATGTCCGGCTTAAAGCGGATTCTTATTGAAGGATCCAAGGCTCCCAGAACCGCGTTTGGCTGGTCAGATTCCAGTTGTTCCATTGGAAAACCGACAATTGAATCACAACCAGTGCCAGACGGTGCAATCACGCCATAAGGGGTCATCGTGTCAAAATTTGCCAAACCGTGGAGGCCTGCGATAATGTTCGGGCTGCCTAAGAAGAAAACCACCTGCGGATCATCTTGTTCCTCAAGTGTGTCCCAGCACTTGAACACAAGGTATTTCGCTGGAGCCTGTCTCGGCGGACGGTGTTCATACATGCTGTCAACATGATCATAGCTCTTTTTGACACGTTCCACATTGCAGACGTAGTTCCTGACATCCTCGGTGACCTCGGTGTCAAAACCAAAGGGCAGAAAGCTCCCGAAACACCCCAGGTTCTCCTTGTTAAAGGCACGGGAGCGCCCTTTCCTTACCGGAGCTATTTGGCTGAAAATGCATGTAAATCCTTTGGCATTAGGCTTGGGAGCGTTCGGAAACTCCGCGTTGTTCAGCTCATCAGTGTAAAAACAGGCGATGGGCAGCTCACTGCCGGGGAAGTACTTTTCATAAGCTTCTGTAAAGCGTTCCCTGATTTCAATATTCATGGTATTCTCCTTTGTGCGGTTACTTTTTGTTTGCCCCCTTAACTTAGTGGCAGTAGGCTCCGCCTGGGAACAAGAAATTTCCTGTTTTTTTTGGCTGCACCTATTAATATTTTTAATGCAAAATTAATTTTACTTTGAAAACTTTCAGGATTATATTGCCTTTAAAAAATGAATGCAACAAAAAATTAAGGAGGAATCTGAAAATGGTATTGTCACTGATCGGAGTTGTCATCGCACTGCAACTCATTGGGAGCAGGAATATATAAAACTCCCACAAAGCTGATAAACACAAAGGCAATCAATGAGCAGTTAAAGTGATTTTCCCTCATCTGGTTCCTCAGTTCCAAAGGTTCTCACCTTACGCCCGACACAACGGTCTGAATTTAACTTGGTACGGGTTATGCTGTATGCTGAGATACTCTTCCACTAATTATTCTGCTGATTATAACGGATTTAGGGGAGGCCTGTAAAGCCCCGTAAGGGCGGCATATTTGTAGTTGCAAACATGCCGCCCTGGCGGGGCTTGGATATTCCCCTAAATCCATTATAATCAGATATTCTGATTGTCTTTCAGGCTGATTATGAAAGTTTAAAAATCAGCATGTTATTCCCGGTTCGGACAACTGCATCACCGATTTTTTCATCGGGCTTCCTGCTCCACGATTGCGATTTCTTCTTTTGTCAGGCCGTAAAGCTTGTAAACCAGTTGGTCTGTTTTTTTTTCCAAAGCAGTGGTGTCTGCATTTGGGTCCTGTTTTTTGGCGGCGAGGATTTGGCTGACAATTTTATCTATTTTATTCCGATGAGTTGAATTACTTTTTTCAATTGGTAATTTGAATAATTGAACCGGTTTGACTTCTGGAAATATCCTGACGTTTTCATTAACCAAGTCCCTGTAAATAAAATCCATCAAAGCTGAGTTGAGCAGTGCAAGTAAATAAAAATAGCTTATTTCACTTGTTTCAGGGAGTTGGATTATTAAGCCGCTTTTTAAACAGTACCATTGTTCTTCGTCGTATGCGGCTAATATCCTGTTTGCGGTCTGTCTGATCAATATCTTAGAATTGGTAAACAATTTTTCTCTTCTCGGACGCAGCATCAGATAATAAGGGATAGAACCAGATTTAGTTTCAACTCTCTGTTCAAGTTTATTTCTATATTGCTCAATATGTCTTTTGATATTAGGATAATCCTTAATTTTCAAACTTGAAGAAATATATATTATCACCTTGTTTGAAACGGGTTTCAGACAGTATTTATTAATTTCGCCGCCGATAATCAATTTTTTAACCATTTCATTTTCAAAATTATTTTGCATCGCATAATCTTCATCAACGATAAACGCGTTTGCCAACCCCGGGCTTATTCCGGTAGCCACATCTTCTGCAATATCCTTTAATGCAGGTTTCTTTTCATAGCATTTGTTTATTATACTTTGATATTTTTTGTAAATAAAACTGAATGACTGATTTTGTATTAAACTTAATTCGTCAATTTTCTTATTCATCGAATTCATAGCATCTGCCAGCAAATTTCTTTTGGTATTTGACAAATCACCATAAACAACAGAATTTGATTTTAAATTATTTTGATAACCGATAATGCAGGTCGGAGTAGCCACATCATCAAAAACATCATCTCCCAAGTTGACATCCAAAAAAAGACTGGCATTCCTTAATATCAGTTCTCTTGATTTTTCAAATTCTGCCTGATTCAGAAAACTGGAAGGGATTATCAGGGAACAAAAAGAATCAATGTTTAATATTGATTTAGCTTTATAAACAAAATAGTTAAAGGATTCAGGCGTTCTTACATGAACGGCTGAATACAGTTCTTTATAATATTTCTTTTCGCTATCTGAAAAGTCAACTCCATACGGCGGATTCCCAACCACCACATCAAACCCCATAAAATCCCCGTCGTCATTCAGCACTTCCGGAAACTCAAAACGCCATTCAAGGGCATTCTCATAAATTTTCCCGCTTTTCGTTTCCTCAATTTCAGCACTGAGTCTGCTGATATCCTTTTCCAGTTTTTTCTGTTTCCGCTCCCTTGCTTTTTTCTCTTTGGCAGTCTCCTCAAAAAGTTTCTGCTGACTCAGCAGATCGTACAGATATCCCCCGAGTTTGTCCAGCCGTCTTACTTTGGGGTCGTCTTTGCGAATCCCGGTGCGGAAGTCTTTTTTGATCTTTGCAATGAGTTCTTTCAGTTCCCGCTTTTCTTTTCTGCTTCTGGCTTTCCGATAAGTCTGCACGGCGATTTTGTAGCTGTCAATGTTCCATCTGCTTTTTCTCAGTGCATATCTCAGATCCGCATCCAAATCAAAACGGCTTATCAGAGAGTTTCCGCATTTGATATTGATGTCAATATTCGGGAGCGTCTCCAACTCATTGCCACTTTTGTAATAGGCATGTTTGAGCAGTTCGATCCACAGGCGCAGGCGGCAGATTTTTACGGAGTTCGGGTTTATGTCCACCCCGAAAAGACAGTTTTCGATAATAGTCTGCTTCTCATGAAAAAGCGTTTCCTGCACACGCTGACTTTCTCTGTTTTTCGGATTGTACTTAAAAAGCTCTCCGTCCTCATCCGTGACAATGAGTTCGTCATTTGCCACTTCCGCCTGATATTCTTTGAGTCGTCTGCCTTTCCGATCCTGCAATATCCTCAGTTCGCTCTTGACGGCGATCATCTCATTGAGTGCGGAAACCAGAAAATGCCCGGAACCTACAGCGGGATCGCAGATTTTCAGACTGTCTGTGATCTCGTTGGCCTCGTTCCGGTCTTTGATTTTGTCGTAGAGATCGTCAATGTTTTCGCATTTCCATTTTTTCCGCCCGTTGAATTTCTGCACAACAGCCCTGCGAAGCGTCTCACGGCACATATACATGGTGACAAACCCGGGCGTGAAGAACGAGCCGTCTTTGTAGCCGTTGATTTTTTCAAAAATCAGACCGAGAACCGAGGCATTGATCAGGGATTTGCTTTCCTCCTGTATGTCTTCCGAGCCTTCGCCGGCAAAGTTATATGCATCAAGGAATCCGAACAGATATTCCAGCGTGTTCATTTCGCCGGTGCGTTTTTTTCCTCTGCCATCTTTCAGCACGGTGGAAGACAGGAGAGGCAGTGTCTTCTCGCCGCTAAGATTGCTGACAGACAAAGTCTCATGCTCAAGTTCCGTGGGTTCGAAAAGCGAACTGTTCAGATAGGGAACTTTTGCAAAAATCTCTTGCACATCCTCGTTCCGATCATCTGTCTCCCGGGCCAATACCTGAAAAAAAAGGCTGCTGAGATCGTCAAAACTCCGAACCTTTGTGTTATTTAAAAAAGCGTGAGATGTGTCGCCCTTGTGGTAAGAGATCAGCTGGGCTTCGAGCAGTTTCAGAAAAAGAACACGGTTTATCCATGTGATTGTCAGTTCAAGCCCGACGCTGAACAGCCTTTCCTGACAGGTCTCCCCGAACCGCTCCGGTTTTTCCAGCCGGCTCATTTTGTCCAGAGTGTCAAGCTGAATGACGGTGTTTTCAAGCAGGGACCCGGTATTCCGTTCGCCTTCTTTTTTCCGCTCAATCAGTTTTTTGCCCTTTCTCTTCGTCTCTGTCAGGCCGATAATGTGGAGCAGTTCCGAGTAAAAGCCTTTGTCAAGACGGTTGCTGTCATTGACAAACGGAAGCTTGAGCAGATGCCCGGGAGAAAGCAGCTTGAAAAGCGGTACGAGTTTTTTATCGTCTTTTTTGTCTTTGCCTCGGAGAAACTGTCTGTATTCCCGAATGTCGAAATAAGCGAATGCGATTTCCGTTCTGATTCCGGCAATGGCAGGCCGGGCAATTTCTTTGTAAAAAAAATCCGTTGTTTTGCCTGTCAGCCGTCCGGCTTCAAAATCGGTGAACTGTCTCACCAGATTTTTATCTCGGACAAATGTTTTTTCAAAAAAATTCGCATCAAAAATGAACCACTCGTTTATGTTGGTGGCAATCAGATATCTGACTTCCAAATTTTTCCCGCTGATCCGTTCACGAAGATAGTAAAGCAGAAGCTCATGAAATGCTTTGACATTGATATTGTCCTGTTTCAGCATTTCAGCACTGCTGACCGGTTTTTTTGCTTCGATGATCACGCCGACGGTGCTTTTCGCATTCTTCCCGTTGTGAATGACAAGATCATTACGGCTTTTGGTGTTGATGAAATGATTCGGCTCGTAACAGGTTTTCTTCAGAAAATCGGAAACAAGGTTTTTGTGGAATTCTTCCGATTCCGACTCATTTATCTGATCCAGCAGGCAGATCAGCTGAGTCCTGAATTTCTCAATCTCATTCCTGTCCGGCCTGATCTTCAGAAATGCTTTGTTCAGTGCTCTTATCGGTGTCAGTTTTTTAAAATTCATTGTTTTTGCAAATCCTCTGAGTCAATATCAGAACCGGCCTGGGGCAGACATAGCGGGGTTGAATCCATATGCATCAAGCTAAGACTGCCGGACGGGGTTGCAAACCCGTCCGGCACAACCGGCTTAGGCAGACATAGCGGGGTTGAATCCATATGCATCAAGCTAAGACTGCCGGACGGGGTTTGCAACCCCGTCCGGCACAACCGGCCTGGGGCAGACATAGCGGGTTGAATCTGCCATGCCATAAATTTTCCGGTTTGCAATCCTCCCGTATTTGGTCTTTGGGACCAATGGATTATACAATTTCCGGCCAGCATCCCACCGAAAACCGCCTCTGTATGGATAACATAAAAATAATATTTGTCAACAGAAATCTGGGAAATTTTATTTTGCGGCTTTTGATATTTGCTCCATCAATGATGAATTTTGAAGAATAAGGAAAGGATGTAAGAATATCGGATGGAAATTTTTTTTTTAAAAAGATGTCTGGGAAAGTCACTTTTGAACATTGTCAATATTAGACTCCGCACGTTGCTCCGTGCTTCATACATGAAAATGGCGGTTTAAGGACTTTTTTCAGAGCGGTTTCCTGAGCATGGATTCGGCCGGTTTTGTACTTTCCCTGTAAAAAAAATTGTTGACAAGGACACGAATTTCCAATATATATATCAGGAATAATCCCATACGCATCAGGTTAAGACCGTAACCCCTGTTTTACACGGCAGCACGAGGGTACGAAGCGGCAATGGGGAGCATAGAGGAGTATCAGAGCGCGAGATATGGAATGGAGTGCAAAAATGGCAGCCCCTACGCGAAATTTTTGCGTTTCACTACTACAACAACTTACAAATTAAAGAGGAGATACAGACATGCCAAATAAAAGGACTGACTGCCCTTGATCAGATACGCACTCCGGACAATCGAATTTTGAAAACGCTGTGGATTCAAGGGTAAAATTGTTTTACAGCAAAGTGTAAACTGATAACGAAGAATATCGTTTTTTATTGAAGAAACTCCCTAAAAAAAGGAATGGAACAATTATGGACAGACTGGATGCAATCTTTTCACCCCAATCCATTGCCGTTATCGGTGCTTCCACAGCACCCGGCAAGGTCGGACATGATATATTTGCCAATATATTGAAAGGGAACTACAAAGGAACACTTTTCCCGGTAAATCCGGGCGCCAAGTCAATTTTAAGCGTAAAGGCATATCCATCCATCGGAGATATCCCTGACCCTGTGGACCTTGGCATCATCATTCTCCCCCCTCATCTCGCCTTTAAAGCTGTGGAAGATGCCATTGAAAAAGGCGTCAAAGGCATTGTGATCGTTTCCGCGGGATTCCGGGAAGTCGGGGGAGAGGGGCTTGATATCGAAAACAGGATCGTTTCCCTCTGCAAAGAAGCAGATGTCCGTGTTATCGGGCCCAACTGCCTCGGCGTGATCAACCCCCTTCCCTCGGTGAGCATGAATGCCAGTTTTTCAGCACGGATGCCGGCATCCGGGAATATCTCCTTTATTTCCCAGAGCGGCGCCCTCTGCACGGCTGTTCTTGATTTCGCGGCTGACAGGGATTTTGGGTTTTCAAAATTCATTTCCATCGGCAACAAAGCAGATGTGGATGAACTTGACCTGCTGCGCTATTTTCATCGTGACAGGAATACTGCGGTTATTCTGATTTATCTGGAAGAACTCCGAAGAGGGCCGGAGTTTATTGAAACGGTCAATGAAATCACCTCGGGTCACAGACCCACGCCGGTGCTGGTCATAAAGTCGGGAAGGACCAGCGCAGGTGCGCGGGCGGCCGCGTCCCATACCGGCGCCCTGGCCGGGACAGAAGCAGTATATGATGCGATATTCCAGCAGTCAGGTATTATTCGTGTGGAGTCAATTAATGAGCTTTTCGATTTTGCCAGCGCATTTGCCTATAAAAGCACCAGTGCAACAGGAAAAGTCAGGCGAAAAATTCCGCACGGGAACCGGGTTGCCATCGTCACCAATGCCGGGGGACCGGGAATCGTCGCCACCGATATGACAGTGTCATCAGGACTCAGCCTTGCCAAATTCAGCGAAGAAACGGTGGAGAGCCTCGCGAGCCACCTTCCTGCCACGGCAAATCTCCATAATCCAGTGGATGTCATCGGGGACGCGGCCCAGGATCGTTATGAAAATGCGCTGGGAGCCGTCATCAGGGATGAGGGGGTTGACGGCGCACTTGTCATTCTTACGCCTCAGTCCATGACAAATGCCCTCGGGACCGCGGAAGCCATTGTCCGGATTGCCATGTCTTCTCACAAGCCGATTCTCTGCTGTTTTATGGGAATCATTGATGTTTCCGCAGGCGTGAAATATCTTCAGGAGCGCGGCTACCCGGTTTTCCGGTTTCCTGAAGACGCTGCAAAGGCTTTTGGCGCACTTTACAGATACTCACGGTGGATGAACCGGCAGCACCTTGCCCAGTTTACTTTTGAGCATGACAAAGAAGGGGCGGATCAGATCATCAGGAACTGTCTCGCAGAGGGGAAAACCCAGATCGGCGAACTGGAGGGAAATGAACTGCTCAGATGCTACGGATTCAATGTGCTGCCCACCCGGCTTGCGAAAACAAGAGACGAGGCCGCGGATATTGCGGAAGATATGGATTTTCCGGTGGTGATGAAAATTGTGTCACCCCAGATTCTTCACAAATCCGACGCAGGCGGGGTTGTCGTGGGACTTGAAAACAGGGAAGATGTAAAAAACGCCTTCGAGAATATCATTGAAGGAGCGAAAAAGTTTGACCCGGATGCGGTAATTGACGGGGTGCTGGTCCAGAAAATGGCTCCCCCGGGCGATGAAGTGATTCTGGGCGTGAACCGTTATCCTGTTTTCGGGCCCCTGCTCATGTTCGGGTTCGGCGGCGTATTTGTGGAAGTGTTCCAGGATGTGGCGTTTCGTCTCGCCCCCATAGGCAGGAACGACGCACGGAGAATGATTCGGAGCATCAAGGGGTATAAATTGTTTACAGGATTCAGGGGAAGACCTGTCGCGGACACTGAGATACTTGAAAAACTCATGAAGAGCCTTTCTGACATGGTCATCAACCACCCGGAAATCCAGGAGATGGATATTAATCCCCTGCTGGTCCATGAAAAAGGGAAGGGTGCCACGGTGGCAGATTGCAGGATGATACTGAAAGCGTCGGATGTTTGATATTTGATGTTTGATATTTGACAGGGGAAGGAAAGGAAAGTTTTATGAGAAGACAGGAAATTGAGCATATCCTTACCAGTTTATTAGACGCATTTGATGAGAATATATCTCATCTCAACATCTCCGTAGGGAAACCGTTCCAGGCGGAGCGGTCAGGTCATTTTATCGGAGTCGAGATTGAGCCTCCTTTTTATGAACTTACGCCGTTTCAGACCGAAATTTTTGCCCTTAATCTGATCAGGCAGGATCGCGGTCTCACCGAAACCCTTGTGTCTGATGGCACCTGCAGTTTAACCTATGATCTTCCCGGGGACGTGCGTTTCGCGGCAGATATTTTTTTGCAGCGAAACAACTACGGAATTACCCTCCGAAAAAAAGATGATATTGGTCTTGATGAGCTTGATATTGATGATCTTCATCCTGATTCAGGGGCTGAAACCGGAGAGAAGGATAAAGGAAAAGTTCTTGATTTGGATACGAAGATCGCTGAAGCTGAAGACATTGGAGATGATACGATGGATGAGGGAGATGTTACACAAATATTTAGCATGGGGTTTCTGGGAAAATCTTCCCAGGAGGCTGATGCGGATAAAAAGTTAAAATCTCCCAAGAAAAAAAGACTCGGTTCATCATTGAATGTATTTAAAAAATTGGGGAAATTATTGGCGGGAAGCAAGTCAAAATCAAAGGATTAGAAGCTACGGGGAAAATTCTGGGGGAATTGTCCTTATTCGCAAAAGATGGTGGGTTCGCTTTGCTTCACCCAAAAGAACAGACTATTTCTTTTGAAAATTAAAATAAGCTCCAATGCCCATCAGTCCCAGAATATAGCCGATACCGCCGAAAATATCAGTAAGGGAAGGCCCATGATCCTCCTGGGATTCAATCAGCATTTTCATAATGGGCTTCAATTTTTTGTCCAGAACTTTTTCCACAATCCGCTCAATATCCTCCGGGCTGAGACCGGATGCGACCGGCAGGGTCTGAAACGCTGATCCTCCGGTTTCGGGCAGGGCAGATGTTGAAGACGCTGTGGCCTGAACTGCTCCGTTCTGGGTCAGCGAGGATTTTGAAGCTTCAGAGGCCGTGGTTTGTCCGGCATTCGCACCGTCAATCTCCTCGGCCGGGATTGTCCATTCCCCCCGATGCCCCATGCCGGCCATTACAACAATTTTGAGATCGGTCTTTTCCGGAGCCTTGAACGAAAATTCTCCCTGCTCATCTGTCCTGCCGTTCACGAGCTGATTTTCCTGGGGATCGTAAACCGTGACTTGGCCGTGTCTGACCTTTTTTCCCCCGCTGAATTTGCTCTCAACATGGACTGTATCCCCTTCTGTCCATGCAAAAACTGTGATTTTGTGGGCCACTGCCGTATCAGCCCCCGAAAGCAGAATAAACACAAAGAAAATAATTCCGATGAGTTCTTTTTTCCAACTTAAATTTTCATATATAATAAATAGTTGCATTGTTCCTGTCCTGGCAGTCATAAGTTCTCACAACCTCCTGAAATACTGGTGCCGAATATTTCCCGAAGAAGTATCCGGCGTTCAATGATCTCATTCGCTCAAGGATGAACTCTGAATAATCTTATCCGATTATATGATTGGCAAATTCCAAGCATTTCCGGCGGATTTGCCAATCAGATGACAGAGTTTTCGGCAAAAGTCAAGGCTTTTATTTTGGAAAATATCCCGGAACAGAGGGGGGCGAATTTACGAGTTGCTGTACATCCCCGAAAGCAAACGGATTCAGGGGAGGCTGCAATTTTCAGCATGTCACGCCGATATCTCACACAGAGACACAGAGGGCACAAAGAAAAAAATACTGATTATAACGGATTCAAGGGGGGGAGGGGCGACCTGCTGAAATTACTGAGCCGGACACCGGCAGTTCTGTCCGGTCCGGAAGCCGGGCATAAATGCGTCCGCCTTTTTCTCCGTGTTCTCTGTGTCTTTGTGTGAGATATCGCTCTGAAATCGGAGCCTCCCCGCATCCGTTATAATCAGCACATTTTTTTGAGCAACTGGTTTGCCGCTGTCAGCAACGGGTCCCAGACCGGACCGAAGGGCGGTGCATACGCCAGATCGGTCTGAGAGAAGTCTTCAACTGTCATTCGGTTGTGCAGGGCAACGGCAGCAGCATTGGTCCGGTGTGCGACACCTTCCCTGCCAACCATCTGAACGCCTAAGAGCCTTCCTGTTTTTTTGTCGCCGATCATCTGAATGCGGATGGGCGTCGAACCGGAATGGGCATGGGCGCGTGAACGGGTTCTGATAACAGCTTTTTCAGGATCAAAACCGGATTTTACCGCTTCTTTTATGGTGAGGCCCGTGCGTGCCACCTCAAGATCAAACACTTTGAAGACTGCCGTACCCACAATACCTGCAAGTTCAACTTTCTTACCGCATACATTGTCGGCAACTGCCCAGCCAGCCCGGTTTGCCCTCAGTGCCAGAGGTATCCATGTTTTTTCGCTTGTCACAAGATGATAGGCATCTGCACAGTCTCCGGCAGCATATATGTTCTCATCAGAGGTTTCGAGTTTTCTGTCCACGGCAATCGCATTGCCCACGCTGAGATTTATGCCTGCCCCGGCGGCCAGTTCACTGTTCGGCTTTATTCCCATGGCAATTAGAACCATGTCCGCATCAAAGGAGACATCCGGGCATTTCACCTTCATAACTCCGTCTTCTGTCTCAATTCTCTCCACCTGATGACCCGGATGCAGTCTGACAGCATTTGAATCAAGTTCTTCCCTGACCGCGTCAGAGAGTTCCGGATCCATCCACGGCAGAAGTACCGGACCAGGTTTGACCATATCCACTTCCACTGATCTTGCCCGCAGCGCCTCACACATTTCAAGGCCAATATATCCCATGCCGATAATAACGGCCTTTTTCACATTACGGGTCTTCAGATACGCCTTGATTTTCCGACCGTCATCCAGATTTTTCAGGGCCATGGCACCCGGGAGATCAAACCCGGGAAGATCAGGTATGACAGAAGAACCGCCCGTGGCAATCAGAAGCTTGTCATAGGCTAATTGAAAAGCTTTCCCATCTGATGAGACACCGGTGACGGTTCTGCCGGCCGGATCAAGTGATTCAGCACAATGACCAGTCAGAACGCTGATCCCCTGCTTTTCTCTGAAAACGTCTGCCTGTCGCACAATCAGGTCATCTATTGGCCTGTCCTGATCTGCAATATTATACGGCATCCCGCAGGCACTGTAGGAAACATCTGCTGATTTTTCCAATACAGTGACACCCATATCAGGATTATTTCTCTTTGCTCTGCTTGCAGCACTCATTCCCGCTGCATCGCCTCCGATAATCAGAAATTCCATAACTCACCTCTTAAAATAGTAGCTGTCCTTAACTCTTTATCCTTTACCCTTTGTAATGCCGCCGGCATCACCGTACCCTCGGTTTTCAGCCTCGGCAGTCTGAGCGAAGTTTCCTGTTGGATTTTGCAAGCCTCTCCAAAAAGCGTTTCCACCAGCCTTTTTTTCTCGTGCCTGTATTCTTTTTTCCAGGCTTATCATTTTCATACATTTAAAATACCCTTAATTATCTGCTGATTATAACTAAACCTGTTTCGCATCTTTCATAGTCTGCTTGGACTGTGACGGACAAAGCCCAATTTCTCAGGTATGACTTCAACCAGGAGGACGGTCTTCTTTTTCTGGAACATGCGGCTGAGAAGACTCGGATTCAGGCGTCTTCCAGGTTTTTCAGAAACGCTGCCTGAAATATGATGCCAAAAATGAATCCGAGAATCATCATCACCGGAATGGCGATGATCAGATTTTTGTTGATCAGACTGAGATATTTCCACATTAATATTTTTCTCCTCTTTTTTATTGATCCGTTTTTCTGTCATGTTGCCGCCTCAGCAGACCTGCGGGGTTTTAAAAACCTCGGCTGAAAGCGAAAGTACGCTCAATAGCACTGTAA
>JAOZLU010000009.1:25026-31781 GCA_029934695.1 Desulfobacterales bacterium
CTTCAGAGACTGCCTTTTCTGCATCCCCGGGAAAAACGCGAGACATTTCCAGCAAAGGCAGAAAATCCGACAAAAAATTCCGAGGGTTGTCCATTCTTGATTTTCCACCTGCATTAAACAGTAAAACCAGATAATTGTGTTCCTCACTGTATAATGTCCGGTCTGGTAAAAAGAACTTATGCGCCATGTCCAGGCTCAGATCCTTGTGAGCATGTTTTTCCATACTGCTTCTGAAGAGCTGATTCAATGGTGACGGATATTCACTGAACTTCCAGCCGACCTTGTCAATTCCGAGACAACGCCTGAATACAAAACGACAGAACGCCACGTCATGCGGTCCTTCACAGAAAATCATAAGGGCTTTGATATTTTCCATTATCTGGCCCTCCTGAGATCAACATTTCCGGCTCTGACCAGTTTCCTGAATTCCGGCCCGGAAAATTCTCTCACAGCAATATTCCTACCGTCCTCGACTAAGGCGCAGGCTGACAGGTCTGTCACTTTCGGTATGTTCATAACAAAAGCATCAATGCATTCTTTGCTGTGAGAGGTCAGAAACACCTGTGTGTTGAACAGTTCAGCCAGGTCATATATGAATCGGGCAAAATCAGCGATCATATCTGTATGGATCGCATTTTCAAACTCATCTATCAGAACAACGCCGTTCTGCGCGGAGGCGAACAGCAGGGAGATGAAAAAAATGCGCTGCAGCCCTTCTCCGTATTCCGTCAGATCAGGGGCTTTGTCACAGATGCTGTCAGTGACGAGAAACCGATGCCATTCATCTGCCAGTTCGATGTTTTCAATCGTCGGCACGATATTTCTGCGAATGAAATTCACGATCTTCTGTTTCGCCTTTGATCGGACGCTTTTGGCGTAATATAATGTATGACGGTGCGGCTCGTTCAGAAAAAACGGACTGCTGAAAACAGTGGGACACAGGATTTTTGACCCCAGTGCCCGGGTTTCCCTGTTCCGCCCCTTAAAAATACGAGTCAGCGATTCTTGCCGGCTGCCTCCGAAATCCGAGGATATTTCAACTGATTCAAGGTAACGGGATTTGTCAATCTCGCTGTTTTCTTCCTTATAGTGGCGGATTTGTAGTGATGTGTCTGTGTGATCAAATATTCCGCTGATGCGGATCAGGGTCGGAAGCTGTTCAAAAAACCATTCCGGACTGATTTTATCTTCAGGAACCTTTCCCCTGCGGCGGACCACTTCAAGCAGGCCGGAAAAATCGTTCTGACAGCACAGCAGATAGAGAGCCTCCAAAAGTGATGTCTTTCCGGAGTTGTTGATTCCTGTGAAAAGATTGATTCGTGATATCAGACTGATGTCGATATTTCGGAGGCGCTTATAGTCCGAGATATGAACATGGGTGAAATGGCTGCCGATTCTGTCGTGAAACGGTGCTGTCTGTTCCACGCCTGAAAGACCCGATGTCCTGATCCGATCCACAATTCCCTGCAATCGCCCCAGTGCCACTTCCAGATTCGGCAGATTTTTTTCCTGTATGACCATCTGGCTTAATACGTCTATTTCTTTATTCACAGAGATGATCGCTGCCTGCTGAAGCTCATGGAACTGCTTTTTGTCAAGATTGTCAGGGCTTACCGATTTTTTATCTGTTGCAAAAACTGCCATGATATTTGCCTCTTATTTTATGTCAGGAAATCGCCGGGGGATCAATCGCCGAGGATCAATCGCCAGAGCGCATCGCCGAGGGATAAATCCCCCGGCTGAAAGCGAAAGTACACTCAATAGCACTGTAATATCTGGCTTCAGCCTGCTTCAGCTTTCAGCCCGCAATTTATTCCGGGGCTTCCCTTCCTTTCATCACCGCACCGAATCCCTGACGTTCAAGCTCATAAGCAATGAACGGGCGTTTCTTCTTCAGGAAACTAAAAGAAATTTGGCCAGTACGAAAATCTTCAAACCAACTCTGACGCTCGGCAACAAGGTCCTCATCTTCATTAAGACGCAATATCCTGATTGTATTGAGTACGGCCTTCTTTGTATCAGGTGGCAAAGCAGATTCTGGTCTTATTAAAAAGGACAAAAAGTTTAAAACAAACCATCCCTCCTTTATCTGAAAGGGATCTAAAATCCTGTTCGTTCCCTTCCGAGCGTTGAATCTGGACGAAACATAACGAAAATTGCTCCATTCATAAGCAATCTCGGGATATTCATTTTTCGGAAGAAAATGATCAACTGAATGATTGCCGGTTCCGTAAGGTATCCACTGGGCGCAATAAGCGCATATACATCTGTAAGCCTTACGCATATTCGGAAGCGATCTCTGCCAGTATTCTCTTCCTTTCCACTGGCTTCCAGTCGGCTCAGGCACTTCTCTCAGAAATTTGAATCCCGGTTCTCTTACACGCAATTCAAAATTTTCCGGTTCCGGTTCCGGTCGGACAGGAATCATAATTCTGCTCCGTGCTTTTCGGCAAAAAATGTCCATCGGGACCAGAACGTGTCGTGAGCAGGAAGATATTTTATGAGCCGCTCTGATACTTCTTGTACTTCTCCCTGACTAACCCTATCTTTTAACTGAAGCTTTTTTGCATCTTCCATAGCCTGTTCTGCCCGGGTTGAGTATGGGTGGCGCAGTTTGAAAATATCTGACATCAGCCATGAATTTGCCGAGCCGTAACGGACAAAGTCCGGTTCTTCAAGTATGACTTCACCCTGAGACGGACCGCATTGAACCAGATCCAGATGAAAGATCCTGTCCCTGTCTGTATCAAACAGAGGCTCTGCCGAGGCCATGACAAGCGGAGAGTGGGTTGTCATCAGGAACTGAGTCTGAATGTCCGGTTCCAGATCATCTGTCACGCTGATCAGAGCGGGTAATATGATCCGCTGCCATTGAGGATGAAGATGAGCTTCGATTTCATCGGTGAGAATAACCAGCTTTTTCTGAGGCTGTTCCCGGATCAATTTTGCCTGTGCTTTATGCTCCTCATAAGTCCATACAATCAGATAGGCCATTGCCACGATACGGCGTACTGATGCCGAGGCATAAATGACAGGGATTTCTCCGTAAGAATGAGCAATTGTCGGTATCAGTCGGCTCTCACCATGTATTCTGGCAGGCTTGCCCGGTTTTAAGATTCCCAGATCTCCGTGAGACAGATCCGGAGGGGAGAGGCGTCTCAGAACCCGTTCCAATGTTCGGAACGGAGACATGCCAGGATTGTTTTGCCAATTTATCCAGTCATTGATCAGTCCGTTGCAAAGATACCTGATTTTGCCTCCGGTTTCCGAGCGAAGACCGTCCCACACCTCTTCCCTTGTGAAAAACAATGTCCCCGCGCTTTCCGAGTCCGCGCCGACTGTGTGACTTCTGACGGGATCCCTTATGGCAAACGCGCCGTCAGCACACATATAGATAAGGAGTCCGGGGATCGTGAGATGTTTCCGGGAAAATCGCCATATCTGTTTTTTCCAGTCATAGTGAGAAATACAAGTTTCAGGTGTTCCTGACACACCAGAAATTCGGAATCTTATTCCGGGCTCGTGTTTCTGTGCGTCATCTCTCGGATAAGCCGGGGAACCTGCCCAGGTTCCGCTCAGTGCCCACCATGCGCTTTCAAGGATGAATGTCTTTCCAAGTCCGTTGTCGCCTGTAATCAGATTGAGCCTCTCTGATAATTTGAGACAGAGTTTTTTGGCGGGACTTATGCCTTCCAACTCCAGAAATGATAAGATACCGCTTTTATTACGTTCTGTATTCATAATAATGCTTCACCTTCTTTTGTGCATTTTCTTTGCATGGTACAGCCAATTTTCAAGAAAAAAAAGTAGGCATCTCTCGTTCTCAAATTCCGCTTGGGAACGCCTGCCCGGTTTGCCAGCGATGTTTGTGTAAGGCCGGAACCTGGCGGCTCTCCGGACAGGCGTGTTCCCAAGCCGGGGCTTGGGAACAAGGCTTTTTTTATAAATACTCTTCACTTCTCCTTACCGAATCCCCACAAAAAACTTTTTCACAATTGCCTGCCCTTTGGGGGAGATAGCCCATTCGATAAAGGCTTTGGACGCTCCGGTCGGTTCGCCTTTTGTGACCAGGTAAAGGGGGCGGGTGATCGGATAGTCTGAGTTCTCAACGGACGCGGGCTGTCCGTCTATTTTTATCCGCCTCACTCTGTTTTCTGAGGGATGCGCCACGGCCAGGGCAAAACTGAGCTGACCGATCCCGCCCTTGTCCTCTCCCAGCCGATCCAATATGGCAGGGTCAGGCCGGATGGTTCTGATTCTTTCTCCCTCGTATTTCCTGCCGTCAAGCACTTTTTCCTGAAAAACCTTCCGTGTCGCGGACTGGGGATTTACAATATAGACAGTGATCGCCATGTCCGAACCGCCCACATCTTTCCAGTTGGTTATTTTCCCTGTGAAAATGCCGATCAGGGCTTCTGTGGAAAGGGCTGTCACCCGGTTGTCCGCATTCACCCATACCCCGATGGCGTCTTTTCCGATAAGAAACTTTTTCACGCCCCTTTCAAGAATCTCAGATTTCACTTCCCTGGCAACACCCCCGATATCGGTCATAGCATGGGCCGCGGCAATTTCCCCGCCCCTGCTCTCAGGTTTGGTGTTTATATTAAAAACAGCCGCCTTGTAAACCTTTGCAGCCTCCTTGACAAACACCCCCACCGTGGAAGAACCAATATACTTAATTTTTTCCTGAGCATCAATCCCAGACGGATTGATGCTGAACATTCCGATAAAAACAAGAAAACCAACGATTGCTTTTTTCATAATTTATGCCTCGTCCTGCCGGGTTCGGGGTTCGGATTTGTCAATCCGAAACGGGCAACATTAATCCGAAACGGGCGGTATTTGAAAGTCAATTTCTGCCTCATCTCACCGGGTTCGGATTTGTCAATCGTTCGACGACTCGACGACTCGACTGAGCTCGCCGAAGTCTGAGCTTGCCGAAGCCCTCACCTCACCTTAAACTTCTCCACCAGATGCAGAAGGTCTCTGGAAAGCCTTGCCACATCAGCGGCTGATGCGTTCATCTCCCGGAGATCATCACCGTCTCCGCTTTCTTCATCACCTCCTCCCTTGGCTGCCATACCCACTCTTTTGGAGACCTCATTGGCCCCCTTTGTCAGTTCTTCCATCGCGAGGGATATGTCATTGATTCGGGTGTTGACTCCGACCGCATTGTATGCAATCTCGTTTGCGGTCTTCATCTGCTCCTCCAGCATAAACAAAATCTTCTCTGATGATGCATTTATCTTGTGGATAATATCGGACACATCACCGATGACAGAGACGGCCTGCCCAGTGTTCTGCTGCATCCCGGATATGCGGCTGGAAATGTCATCCGTGGCCAGGGTGATCTGTCGGGCAAATCCCTTGATCTCATTTGCCACTACTGCGAATCCCCTGCCAGCCTCGCCCGCGGATGCGGCTTCGATATCCGCGTTCAGCGCGAGGATGCTCGTCTTGTCCGCGATGCGTTTGATCAGTTCCGTGACCTCGCCGATCTCGTTCGCGGCTTCACCGAGTGATGTCATGGTCTGTTTTGCCCTTTCTGCCATTTTCACCGCCTCTGCTGTGGAGGCATATTCCTGCTGGGAGTTCATCCCAAGTTCGTTGATGGAAGATGACATCTCCTCGATGGCACTGGCCACTGTCTCGTTATTCCGGGACATCTCCCTTGTCCTGTTCCAGACATTCCCAATGCTGATGCTGATCTCCTCGGCAGCCGAGGCAATGGTGACAATATTCAGGGTCATCTGCTCTGATGCGTCAGCCAGGGTCTCTCCGTCTGATTTCACATCGCTGACGATCTTTCTGAACGCCAGCGTCATTCGGTCCATGGCATTCAGGAGAACCCCGACCTCATCCTTCCTGTCTGTCTTAACTTCCACAGTCAGGTTGAATTCTGCCAGTCTCCTGGCCGTATGGAGCAGCAGCGACAGCGGTTTGACTACCATGACTTTCAGCAGAAAAATCAGGCAGACCATCAGCACAAGAAGGATGAACCCCGCGCCCAGGCATTGGTTGATGATCACCAGGTCGAGTCTCTCGCGTGAGGATTCATGGAAGGTATTTGCCTCCACCTTTACTTCCTGACGGATTTTCCGGATATTCTCTGTCAGGATAGCCTCAGTGTAGAATACCCGAAGCGAGCCGATCTTTTTGTCTTTATGGAGACAGTCAGCCTGAACAGAGAATCGCTCATCCAATGGGATATCCTCCGGAAGCGAAAGACTTCCTCTGACCTCCGGGGAGCCAGGCGGTTTCCACAGTGCGGCAAAAGAGTCCCCGTTCGTATTGAACACATTCACCGCGAGTATCTCCGGATCCTTCAGATATGCGCGCAGGGATTGCTTCAGCATGTCCTCGTCAAAGTTGTTCAGATGGATGGCGCAGATTCTGCTGAGGATATCCGTGTTTGAGCGGACTGTCTTCCGCAGAGACACCTTTTCTGCCTGCTCCCTCGCCTCAAGGGACTGGCTGATTTTTTCCAGATGTTCATCAGAAAAGGATTCCACCAGCCTTATCTCAGATTTTATCAAAGCCACACTTCCCAGAAGTGACAGCAGAAATACGACACCGCATGCGGATATTACAATTTTTGTGACGATGCTTTGCATGGTTGATCTCAGGTCAAGTTTACATTTACGCTTCAAAGTTTCAAGCCTCTATATGCCAGTATCGTCAATTCTCTCGTTACGCCCGTTCAAGACGATAACCCGCAGACCTCCGAGGTTTCACATAAGAGCTTCTCTGTTTCA
>JAOZLU010000009.1:31881-33639 GCA_029934695.1 Desulfobacterales bacterium
CAAAATTGCTTTACATTGCCTCTTCATGAGGCAGACGCACCACAAGCACAGGTTTTGAACATCTGCTGATGACTCCGCCGGCAACGCTTCCGACGATGGCACCTTCCAGTTTGCCATGTCCGTGAGTTCCCATAATCACAAGATCATAATCCCCCTCCTCTGCTACGGATACAATGTGAGTCACAGGATTTCCCGCTTCCACAAGGATATTTCCCTGTGTCAGAGGACAGTAAGGAATTTCCTTTGTTATCTGTTCGGATGTCTCATGGATGCGTTTGCGTATGGTTTCTTTGGCCATGTCAATGCTCTTTGCATTAAATTCATCCCATTTTTTTCCGAAACGTTCGGTCAGGTCAATCCCAGCACCCGAGGAGAACTCCTCAAGCATGTCAGGGATAACATGGAGCATCGTCACTTCCGCATCATATTTGTTGCCGAGACCACACGCATATCGGACAGCGTACCTGGCAGTTTTCGACAAATCCGTCACATAAAGAATTTTTCTGATATCCGGAACAATGGCACCGCCATGCACGAAAAACGGATCATCAGGCATCTTTTCGGCAGGGATCACTTCCCTGTCCGGGGCCGGAGGTGCTGGAAAAGGTTCGGCTTCAGGAGCTTTTCCGAATATCTTTTCCGAAAATCTGACATACCAGGCCGCAGACTGTATCTGAATCACATAAGCGAGAGAAATCAGCAGGGCAATGGTCAGTCCATGTTCGCCAAAGGCTGTCATTGCAATGGCAAGGGCAATTGACAAATCTCTCATCACCACACCGAAAACCATGGCAATGGCATCGCCTCTTGTAAAAAAGAGTTTGCCGACAACAGACAGAAAAATATAAGAAATCAGGTAAAATACAATCAGAGGCAAGAGGATTGTAACAATATCCCCTGGATTTGCAATTATATTCTTAGCTTTCAGCGACATGGCCACGAATGCAATTATTGTGACTCCCAGCGCGGAAAACGGGGAGAATCTGGGTTTGATTTTCTGATTCCACGTCTTTTCACCATATTTTTTAACCCCTGCAACTTGGGTGGCAATCCCTGCAAAAAGTGGGACAAAAACAAAGAGCGCTATCTGTTTGAACATGTGCAGCATGTTCACCTCAATGGTCGTACCCATAAAAACCTTTGTGTATATCGGTGCTACTATGGCACCGATAATAAGGCCGAATATCACCATTTTTATGGCAGCTTCCTTATTCCCCTTTGCAAATCCGGTCCATGAAATCGTCATGCCGGAAGTGGGAAGAACGCCGATGAGAAAAAGTCCCACCGCCCAAAGTCCATATTTTTCATCTGTTCCCGACAGAAACAGCTTTCCCATATAAAAGCAGATCAGGGGAACAAGAATAAAATTTATCAGTTGGGTGGTGATCTGAATCTTGTAATCCCCTCCTCTGAAAATGCTTTTTATGTTCAATGTCACCATCATGGGATAGACCATCACAAAGGTGACAGGGATGATGAACTGTTTCAGGAATGCAGCGTCAAACAGATATCCGAAAATCAGTCCCAGGGACATTGATATCGGAATGGACCAAACCAGATTTTTTTGCAAGGTTGACAGTATGTTCCACATTTTTGTTCCTCCGTAAATCCTAATTTGTTCAATGATTTCATTTGTACGTTATAAGGTGGGTTGCGGTTTCGTTTTTTACTGCGTAAAAAATCGAAATCCTTCACCCACCCTACATGGCTACATGGCCGGATTTGTATGTTGTAAGGTGGGTTGCGGTTTCGTTTTTT
>JAOZLU010000832.1 GCA_029934695.1 Desulfobacterales bacterium
TTGATGTTTGATGTTTGATGCTGGATGTTTGATGTTTGATGTTTGATGCTGGATGTTTGATGCTGGTTTGCAACCCCTTAATGCCGGACGGGGTTTGCAACCCCGTCCGAAACCTTGATGCATATGGGTTTGCAACCCGTCCACAACTTTTTTTGGGAACTGTAAGGATTTCCGTCCGGGAGTGATTTGTGGCTAAAAAAAACCGGGTTTTCTGAAAAAACCCGGTTTCTGTTTAACTCAAAATTATGCGATAATGTTTAGAAATTAATCTGCCATTTTGCGCCTGCATAAGTTATTTCTTTGGCCTTGTCTCCCTGATCAACCCATCCGACTTCGGGGACGATGAAGTAACCAGGAGCCAAATCAATTTTGGCTTGGAAATAACAAGAATCAACAGAGTCATCATTACTGCCAAGTTCATGCTCGGCCTTGCCGTATCCGCCTTGCAAGCTGAACATGTCACTTACTTTATATCCGACAACGCCTATGAATCCCAAAGATTCACTGTCATCATCTCCGCCGTAGCTTCTGTAAGCTCCTTTGCCTGCCAGCCCGTAATTTCCAGAATTCTGGGCCAAATGGATTTTGCCTTTCAATTTCAACGGACCCATCTCATACACGGCACCGACACCCACAGCATACGAAACGATATCATCCTTATCATCAACTTCAACTGTGTTAAAACCGGCAAAAAAGTCCAATGAAAGTGCTTCATTCATTTTCAGATGGTAGCTGCCCTCAATCTTGGGGACCATTTTGTCCGTGACATTGGCAAGGGCTGCCGTACTTGGCTTTATCAATGCTATTTTAAAATTGTTCATTGCAACCTGAAGCATGGGCTGACGGCCTCCGTACAGATCGCCATAGCTCAACAATCCTTCATCGCTGCCCCATGCCTGATCACTGTAAAAAGCCACCAGTGGGGTATATGTCTGCCCTACGAGCAATTTTCCTCCCCCAAAATCCCAAGTGCCATAAAGTTTTCTCAGATTGGGGCCGGAGCCGTACTCAAATCCGCCGCTGATAACATCATTAGTTTTTACCGTAGCACCGATACGGGAGTTTCCCTGCAGATCCCAGTCCCACTCTTTGATATCATCCTGGCCAGCTTGCTCTGTGTTTTGCCAGAAAGTTTTTACACGGGCACTTCCATAAAAATTCCAGTCAGCAGCTATGGCTGAAGTTGCAAATACGCCGGCCATTGCGATTGCCGCAAAAAATACAAACAATTTTTTCATCTTAAAATTCCTCCCTAACGAAATTGCCAAATAAAAGATTTTAACCTAATAACCTAACAACCTAATAATTTGAAACATGAAGCGTGAATTCACGCTTCACGCTTCATAAATGACTTTCTTAGAAACTGAGAGACAGGCGTGTGCCAATTTCAAAAGGGTCTTCCTCATCCGGGCCTTTATAGGTTGCATCGCCTGCAAACAGATAAGCGCCAACCAGATCCAGGTTCAGTCCCTGTACCAGCGTGTATGTGATCTTCACATTCGCTTCAATACCAAGCTCATCTTCTTTGGTAGCCGGGTCTTCTTCTGCAAGCTTGGCCCACCACGCATCAAGGCTTATCTTGAGATCAGCCGTCGGTTTGATGGTTGTTCCCACGTTGGCTATCATAACATTGCTGATCTGATCTTCGGGTGAGTTGTTTGAAGACTGACCATCAAAGGTGCCCAGTCCCATAATCTCAGACCAATAATAAGACTGGCCTTTGGGGACAAAAAAATCATTTCTTTCGTCATCTCCCGTATCATCATCGCCTGTTGCATATACAATTTGTCCATGCAAGTCAGCAGAACCGCCAAGACCGATGGTCAGCCCGGCAGCAGCAAGCCATGCGGAAATATCTATTGTATCATCAGTGCCGTTCTTTTCAACTTCGCCCCCCTGATAGATACCTGTACCCCACAAAGAAACTGCGCCAAGGTTCACATCAATATTGGCACCGGCATAGTATATATCCACATCGTTGTATTTTTTAGTTTTTTCCCATGTGCTGGCATTATCTGAAAAAACATACATACCGAATGGATTAATGTTCACTGCCCCGGCACTGAATGACGGAGATACGACGAAATAATCAACATCCCGTTTATTTGCAGTACTATCCTCATCAAAAGCTTTTACCCACATAAGGGGAATATTCACGCCTCCGCTCCCAAAGGAGACAACCGCGCCTGAAAAATCATCATCAAAAATAAAGCCGCGTGCCAGCGATCCTCCCTGAACACCCACTTTGGCATTTACAGCACCAAGTGAAAAATCAACATAAGAATTTTTCACCTCAAGTTTCACACCATCAGCGCCGATATCACCATAGCCACTTTGATCACCAAAGGTTGCATCCATTTCAAACTTGCTCACAAACTTCAGGTTGTCATTGAGTATGGCTGTATAGTAGAGTCTTGCTCTGGTATCCATCCTTGTCAAACCGCTGTTCAAGCTAATCGTACCATCATCCTTCAATTGGTCCTTATCATTACCGGTAAAATTCTGGTTCGTATAAAACCTGGTACGC
>JAOZLU010000225.1 GCA_029934695.1 Desulfobacterales bacterium
GAATTCGCCGGATTTTTGAACCAGTGATAATCCGGATACGCAAAGTTTCTGGAATCATTCTCATCCCATACCATCATTTTACGAAGTTGCTGCATGGTCGGAGATGCATCTTTGGCAATTCCTCGGATCATCCCGGAAATTTCGTTCTTCAGAGCATCGCCTTCATATATTTTGTCTTTTACTGCTTGGAGAGAGGCAAACCTCTCTTTGGGATCGGCAAGATAAACAAGCTTCTCAATGGTGACATGGCAGCTTCCCATGCCCAAAGGTTTGGCGTTTCCGATCTTGTGTCTGAGCGGTCCGTTCAGCCTGATTTCTCCTTCTTCAACAGTGACATCAACATGTTCTTCCAGAGCCAACACATAAATGAGAAGACAGAGTTCCTCCGGTTCGAGGTTTGAGAACTGAACTTGAAAATCAAAATGATGACCCGGCTGTATCGCCCTGACTCTCCACGCCCGTGAGATCAGATTATTCGGGATATTTGGCACGGAATCGGTTCGCTTTGGCTGGTGAAAATAGAGTTTGCGGCTTTTTCCGTCGAGTCTGCCGGTCTGCGGGGATCTGTAAAACGGCTCATGCCGTGTGCCGCAACTGGAAAGCAGGATACCATGCATTTTTGTTTCCGGATTTTCTTCCCGCACAAGTGCGTCGCCGATGCTGACATTTCCCCGATGTACTCTGGCATTCCTTCCCATCATTCCGAACATTCGGCAGGCGATACATAAGGAATTTGCCTTGTCACATGCTTTATATCTTGGGTCGTGTCTCACTTTCGGATCAGCGACAACAAAGCAGCCTCCGCCCACAATTTCCGCCAAAGATCGGAGCATTCCTTTCAGAGAACTGCCCGGGATCATACATTTTCCATCCCGGGTCAGAAAATTCTCTTTAAAATTACGATTTCCGCCGATAAACAGCGGCGTAAGGTTTGCCAGGGAACAGGAGATGAGTCCGCTTTTCCCCTTGAACTTCTCGTCCGTTGAAGGGGGGTTTCTCTCAATTTTTTCCCTGATCGGTATCATTCGGTACGGGTTCCAGAATTCTTCATTTTGGGGCATTATTCACCTCCTATGCATAGCTCTTTTGAAAACAGTGTAAATACAGCATGTAATATGTTCCGTATAGCCTCATCCGTCACCGTATCAATAAAGAACGATTTGAATTCCTGCAACATGCACTTTCCGACAAGCGAATATTCTTCTTTGGGATTTTTTTTCAATGCCATCAAATCAAAATCGCCCGTGAATCTGTCTCTTATCACTTTCAGGAATTCTTCTTTCCTTCTGATTCTCCTATCCTGAACATCCTGTCTGATCGAAAATGCTGTATCCCATAACCGTTGTCTGACTTCAGTGATTATCTTATTTCTCACCAAAACCAGACTGTCCCTGTTAAGGCCGCATACTTCTATGGTTATCCTGGCTTTCACCGAGCTTTTTTTTTCTCTCATTACGCCATTAATATCAAGAGCGAGATATTTCTCCGGATCATCAATCTCAGGATGTAAAGTCAACGGCATCTCAGACCGGAGTGATTCGGAATCTGCCCTCCATTGCGATCTGTCTTCCTGGGCTTGGTAAATACGGTCTTTTTCATCTGCCACAGGAAACAAATATGATTTCTTGTTATTGCAGACTCCGCAACTGCTTATCAGATTGCTCCACTCATAAGCCAGCCAATAATAACCCGGATGATCGTCTTTTTCCTTCACTCCTTTTTTGGGACGGTAATGATCAACAAATATGGAACTTGATACTCCGAGACGCGCTTCACAATAGCCGCATTTGTCAATATAAATTTTGCGTAATGATCTGACTACAGAATTATGCCTGTAAACATAAGCATTCGCATTATGATTTTTTCTCTCACATAAAGCCTTTTCTATCCAATGCTGTGCTGTCTCGGAGGTCAGACCATCTGGAATTGCGGTATAGTCCTTTATTACCCTGATCATCTGTCGCTATCCTTCAATCCAGTCTTTTGGAATCGGATTGTCTGTTTGGGAAATTTTTTCAATTTTCTCTTCCAGGATTCTGCGTTCACGGATTTTGTTGTAATCGTCCTCCGGATCAATATCTGTATAGTCTTTCAAACACTCACTGAACAACGCTTCCAAGTTGAACAGCGGAGAAGTCAGCAAGGCATTCGGATGTAACCTGCACACATCAACCCCGACATCCCGGACTTTGGTCCCGCTGACCTCATCCCGCTCAACAACAAAAAACCTGGAATTTTCAGGCGCACCCAGCAGAGGGATCGGGCTGTGGGTGCTGCAAATAAACTGGACCAGGGGAAATGCCCTGCTCAGTAATTTGGGAAATTCCCGCTGATAAACAGGATGTATATGCACATCAAGCTCATCAATGACGACAATTCCCTTCAGGTTTTCCGGCTCGGTCTCTTCCGGCTGCCTCTCAAAGAGACGAATCAGGATATCGCCTGCCATTGCAAGGATGGCTTTGTGTCCGCTGGCGACTTCATTTATACTCGCCCAGTATCCTTTTTCCCGAAAGCGGAGGTGCTTGCCTTTGAGCCTGATCTCTGAGACATTTGGCATCAGTCTGACCAAAAGCCGGATGACATTGTCCAAGCGCACACCGACCTTGGGATTCTCATTCTCTTCAAGCTTCTCATCCTTTATCCAGCGTTCAATACTGCGGAGATTCCCTCTTTGATCCAGCAGATTTTTCTCAGGGTCAATATTTTCCCTTTCCTGCCCGATACTCTGGTCTCCCTGTATCTCAAGACGCGAAGGGCCGTAAGCGCAATAATAGTCCGGACGGCCTCCAGGTCCCCATTCTCTGGGTGTATACAGATGTGTGTGTAACTGCGTTTCCTGATCCCAGGAAAGTTCTTTATACTCATATTGGCCATCTTCCCAGAGCCACAGACGTATCCGACAGTTCTCACGCTGCTGTTCAAGGATATTCAGGGCATTTTTTGCACCGCACACGCCGATGGTCAGGGCCTGAAGAAAAGCTGTCTTCCCATCTCCGTTTTCACCGACAAGGAATATCCACGGTGTCCTGTTCGTCAAATCCTGAATACATGTTTTTTTGATACATTGAAAACGGTCTATTTCAATTTTCTGCAAGGCATAAGGCAGAGGTTTTGTCATATCTTATGCCACCTCCCTGAGACTGTGATAGCGGCTGAATCTCGCCAGCCCGGATGAATCCAGCCATTTCTCCACAGCAAGTCCTGCCTTCCTGCCAGGGAATTTCCATTCGGTTTTTTTGTCAATTCCTATTCTCCACAGGATAATCTCGCTTTGTTCGTGAGTCAGTTCATTCATTTCCCCTGAATAATCCTCAAGCCTGTCAAACGGATCCTTTCCGAGATACACCACACGCATTTTATCGCCTGTACGTCGCCATTTTAACTCTCCTGCCGGAGAAAAAATCCTGCCCTGATCTGTGCCGGCCAAAAAGGACTCGTCAAACTCAAAAGGGACAAAACAGGCCTCGGCAGGCGAAAAAGCCATTAAAATCGCATCTTCCGGAAAAGAAGAATTCCGGACCAGCTCGGTAAAATCATCTGTGAGCAAATCGTTTGCATGAAGAAACGGCATTTTATCTCCCCCTTTCGAGGAATCTTTCCAAAGGTTCCGGCCAGTCCGTGGTTTCAATAAATTTCACCAGATCATTTACTCCCGGGGTCAGTACCTCTTTCCAAGTCTCTGTTATGGTGTGTTCATGGCGCAGTCCATTGGGTTCGGATTCAGGCAGGGGTGATTTATCTCCGGTCTCTGCGGAAAATCCATAGTCATCGTTTTCTTCTTCTGAACAAAGTTCTGACAAGCCGGATAAATGGGATACTTTCCGATTATAATAGGCAATCTTAAAATTCGTTATCTTTGCCCTGAATTTTCCCAGGCCCCGGCTTTTTCCGAATCCCACCCTCACAAGCCCCTGTTCCATGTCCCTAAGAACCAGGGCGATCAGACCGAGCTGCCATCGTTCAAAATTCCTGATGTCCAAGGTGGTTCCGAATTCGCCGCGGGTGAGAACTTCGAGGTCATATTTTGCGCCGCTGGCCGCGCCGCCCGTCAGTCGGTCAATGGCCACACCATCACGAATCTCAAGAAGATGGGACTTTTTATAATCCCCGGTCAGGTAGGCATCGGAAAAGGAAAGCCTTCCGATAAATCCGTGCGATCCGAAAAGCCGGCAGACCGGACATGAGAGGCTGTAAATTTCCGGAGAGGGGATTGTCTTGACTTCATGATCTTTTTTATACCTTTCAAAACTCAGTCCGCAAGATGCCTGGCGGCGTTCTCCGTTCTGCTCCTTACCAGGTTTAAGATAAGGCAGACACACAGGAACCGGATCATCTCTCAGGCTGCGGCATATTTTTTCCGAGTATGAACGGATCATGCCTTTTAACGAGCTTCCGGGAATAAAAGGCTCCTCTTTTTCGCCAAAACGGTAGGTGCGGACAAAGGACATATCCACGCCGCCCACGGTGGCCTGACCGGATTTGATCAGCAGGGGATCAACTGGAATAATCTCAAAATCTATCTGGGCACTGTTGATCATTTTTTTAAGCATGGTTTCCTCCATTCAAAATTTGCTCCAAATAGTCATCAAGCAGGGAATCAGCCTGGGTCATCTTGTGTGAAAGCAAATAGGCTTTAAGCTGATCAGGATTTGTGTAGTCTGTCTCTTCAACCTTTTTATTTACAAAATGCACTTTCCCCAGACCGCGTGATGTGAAGCCACCTAATCGGAAACCGTTTTCCCATTCTGCCAAAGCAGCCGTCACCAAGGCGAGTTCGTGATCTTCCGGGTTTTCAATCTCAATGGTGATCAGAAATTCCGCTCCTTTCGGTACGACCTCAAAGTCATATTTTGCGCCGTGACGGGCGGTTTCCGAGTCCCTGTCAATACACACGCCATCCCGAACCTGGAGTCCCCGGCTCCACTTCACAAGTCCGCCGTCGCTGAAGAAGATGCGGGATGCCTGCAAAGGAGACCCAAAAAGACGACACACATCGCATACATTATCCTGAAGCCATTCGAGTTTTTTCTTTTCCTGCCTGATTTCTTTGAACGCATCATAAACCCCTTTGCGATAGGTTTCGTCGCTCACGCATTTTACGCCGGACAGATCAGAATCAAGCAGACAGGCTTTGAGTCCCAAATAATCGGAGAGACGTTCTGCAAACGATCTGAAGTTTCCCTTTAAACTCGATCCGGGGAGAATCGGTCTGCCATCCGGCTCCAATAAAACGCCCATATCCGCCGCAAGCTCTCCCTCTTTCCCCGAACCAATATGAAAAGCGGTTTCAAAGACAAGATTGCCTGTGATTCTCACTTTTCGCTTGAATATGTTATTGTTGTTATCCATGATGCCGCTCCTTGCTGTATTTTAAACCAGGTTCACCGATTCATATAAAAATAATGGCAGTTGAAGTGTTCAAAGTAAATCGGAAGGACATAAGTTATGACTTCCTCCACCAAAACTTTGTTGGCCTTTCTGATCTGCTTCTGCCCTTTTTTATCCGAAGCCTCTGTTTCATCTTTGAGCAAATCCTGTATCCGGGGCTGGGCTGCGATAAAAGAACGGAGAGAATATTCAGATCCCGGAGTCGCAAAAACAAGACCATGAAGAAATTCCCAAAACTTCTTATTTCTCAGTTTTGTGTTCCTCTTTTTCTGTTTTTCCACCAAGTCTTTAAATCCTGCCATGCCCCCTCCCTGTATGACGCCCGGAATGGAATGCAGCTGCACATTGTCTATATGCTCGTGGGAATCCAGAAATTTTTCCACCGCGTTACAGGCGTTTTGGCGCAGAGATTCATCCAGAAACAGGCGGAACTCATCAGACTCAATATAAGTTTTTATCGACATGACAGACTCCCCTATTTTTGTGAGCGTGAATAGAGATAGTGGGTTGTAACCTGTTTGGCCCATCCTCTTGCCAGCCTGAGCTTAATTTCGAGGACTGTTGTAGCATCTCCCTGGCCGATTTCATCGGCTTTGTTTTCTAACAAATCTAATTGGTCGAGAAGGAGAGGGCCTGCCTGAAGCCATTTGCCTTTTTTATCTTTTCCTGTCTGATTCTTGATATAGTTAATGACTTCCGAAAACCGGCTGGTAGATGTGACAAGGGTCTCAAGCCCGCGTATCTGAGCCTTGCCAAGTTCCGCACTGAACATTTCATTGCCCGCGTTTACAGCATTCGGATAAAATTCTTCGAGATACAGATCAATCTTTTTCAGTGTTTCAGGCTCCAAAACCGGTGCTAATGGTTTCTGATTCTTCATCAAATCACCTCCTTGTCAATAATATGCAGATCATCACAAACCGAAATCCGTCCGAACCCTTCTTCCCGGCGCAGGCCGATCCCGTTGACAGCCAGCTCATTCAGAAGATTTTCGAGCTTCTCCGGCTCATCTTCGTTATACTGAAACAGGAAAACGCTTCCCATCGCAACGCTCAGATCATCCGGTTTTGGCAGGTTCCAGGCGGATTGCCAGCCGCGTACAGTTTGCGCTTTGGTCATCTTCAGTATCAGTTTGAAATCGGAAGAGGAAAATTCCTCAATATCCGAATGGGGACGGAGGAATTTATCCGCAAGTATGGCATGGGATTCCAGTTTGATGCTGAAATAAATTCCTGACAGCGCATCCGCCGGCATATTATTTCCCATGCTGCTTTTTAATTTTGCTTTGAATATCTCATTCCAATCCTCAAGCTTAACTTCAGGATGCGGAATTTCTTCGAGCGAAAGTTGAATCTCTCCCAGCCCCCGGGTTCGGTCGGCACCGGCAAACAACGAATCTTCGATCAGCGTTTCCAGAATTTCAAGCTGTTCCCCACTTATAAACATATCGCCGGAAAGATATTGCTCATGGTATTCTTCTGACTTATCATCTTTGCGAAAATCAGCCATTACCTGAGTGACAAAAAAAATGGAAGGGGCAACAGTGCCGGTGTCCCGATCAATACCCGTGTGGCGATGATAAAGAGTGGTCGGTTCAAACTTGCATGGGGCACCGGGATTCCCGTTCCAGAAGCCCGGGAACGGCTTCATATCCTCCCCGCATTCCGGGCATATCCAGAAGTTTTCATTGGCAGATGCCTGCATTATCCTGCTTGCCGCGCTTGCCGCCAGCGTATCCCTGACACCATGTTTATCTTTTCCTCTGAATCCAGAATTCCGCTTGCAGGAAATGCTCGTCATCGGCAACACCCGGGAAAGAACGCTTCCTTTTTCATCTGTGGGAAACAGATTGGGGAAACGCGGCGAATTATCAAGAAACAGGGAGCGAAAGTCTTTATGCTCAGGCCCGCCCCGGATGAGAAAAAATTTGGCTGCCAAGGCCCCCCTAAGGGTGCTGCCCGGTAAATACAGTATGCTTTGGCAGGTGTCTGACTGCCGATTTTCCTGAATCATCAGGGGCGAGAGGAGCTTTGCGGTGATGCGATAGTTTTTCATAATGTCTGCCTCGTCTCAATATACAGTTCTGAGTCCAGATAATCAAGCACCGTGTCCATGGAAACAGCCTCACCATTATATTCGATGGTATCAAAGCGGATATTGATCCGTCCGCTTCCGGTACTTTTGTCTCCTCCCAGTCGGTCTGTCATCTTTATCCCCGCAATAAGCAGGCAATACGCACAGGGCGGATCCTCTTCAAAAACAAAAGCGAGATCTTCATGATAGCCGTTGATTCGGGTTTCAAACTCTGCTACGCCAGCGTACTGGGTGGAGAAAAGATGCTGGTCTTTGGCAGTGCGAAGCTTGCGATATGAGCAGATACGGCTTTGTTCTCTGAGATATCGGTGAGGCGGCTTGTCTTTGAGACGGGCATCCCGGAAAAAGAGATTGCCGCTCTGATATTTGTTTCCGAAAATCCTGTCCACAGGAGAGTCAAGCGTGTTCAGCAGCGCAAACGCCTTTGAGGAAGGTTCGGTTTCATGGGGATTGAGAGGGGCCGGGAAGCCCAAGGTTCTTGAAAGTTTCTCGCAGTTTTCCCTGATAACTCCTTTCAGAGTGCTGCCGGGGATGCAGGGCCAGCCCCGGGCATCCTTCCTGATCAGACGGTCCACAAGGAAACCGCCTTCTCCGGAACCGGTGTGCCATTTGGATTTGAAGCAGATTGTCAGGTTTATTTTGAGATTATGGCGCATGGGATTCTCCTCTATGAAGGATGAAACTGTCTTCGGATTTTCACCGGCAGGACATCGTCTTCTTCGCTCCTTCAGGTTCATATCTTTATTTACGCATAAAACCGGCGAGTTCTGTCATATCGGAAAGTACCGTCGTGGCTTCGAGTGTTTCACCCTTCTCATCTCTGATTTCTTTCCAAGGAATGTTGGGCATACACTCAAAGCGTTCAAGGGCTTTCCATATTACCTTCCGTTGCGCTTTGCTGGTTCGGGTATAAAGTTTGAGACATTCCAGCGTACCGTTAATTTTGCCTAAGGACGGCGCATAACCGAACCGCTTCAGGCGTGTGTTCGGAATGCCTGCTTCTGTCAGATTCCGGGCATGATCCATGAGCTCACAGGCATCAGGCAAAGAATAGGGTTTCTGATACAGCTTCACAGGTCTGGTGCCGTGCAGGAGCAGGTGGCTTTTCCGGCTGTCACTGACTTTGCTCTGATTATAATTTGAAGAGAGGTGAAAATCAATATAAGTCGGTGCGTAATATTCTCCCCTCATCTTATCCTGAGACCCGGCTTTCTTGGCAGATTTCAGCAGTTCCTCAGCCTGGCTGAACATGATGGAAAAGGGCGTATGGGTTTTGCCGTAGGCAATCCCCAATGATATGGTCAGCCCTTTTCCTTGGAGGAGTTCTGAAAAAAAAGAATTCCCGGAGAACTTTTCTTCTGTCTTTTCTTCAAATCTTTGGGCCACGTCAAGGGCAAACGGAAATGCCGTGTCTGCGGACAGATATACCAAGAGATCATCGCCACCCAGCAGCAGAATATTGGCAGGTATCTTTCCCTGCACCGGCCTGCAGTTTTCATACAGAGCTTCATGGCAGGCTTCACGGATGGAATCATCCACAGTGTCAGAAAAGAATTTGAAATGCTCCCTGCTTCCGATTTTTTTGACCAGCTTCCCCATTGCATTGCCATCCGCATAAACGAGTGCTGTGTAACCTTTTCTGGCCCGGCATCGGTCTCCGATTTCTTCAAAAGTCCGAGGGCGTTCTGCTTCCATACCTTTTTCTTCACAGTGTTTGTCAAATTCTTTCCATAGTCCCCTCTTTGTTCCATATTCCACTTTTTCTGCACATACCGCACATAAAACCCGTTTTTCACCGGCGTAATCATCAAGCTTGAAAGCCATTCCTGAACAACTCTTACATTCTTGCAGATAACCTGTATGGAGTTGTGTGCAGGGAATGATGCTTTCTTCTTCTTTTTCCTTTTTCAATTCAATATGTGCATGGGTCAGGGCTTCGGCGTAATTTTCTTCCGAAAAGTCGGCAATACCGCAGATCAGCCGCAGCCCGCCTTTGGATTTTTTGGCAAAAAATCCCTTTAATTCACGAACACAGTTTTCAAGGTCAGCTTTCTTTGCCGTGATGACAAACTGTCCGGCCCCGCCGTTGGAGAACACACGCTTAACAGCAGAGTCTCCGAGTTTATTTTGGAGAAAGCTTTCGGTTTTCTTGCGGTTTAATTTGTCAAGGAGCGCGCTGGCTCCCCGTATTTCCACCAGACGATCTGTGCCGAAAACATAGTCCTTTATTCCCGGCACATCTATTATAAGGAGATACTGTTTTTCCATAAGAACGACTCCGTAAATTTCATCTCAGCATAAAGCTTCTTGCACGCAGGGATTTCAAGGCCTCTTTGGATGATATGGTATAGACGGTATCCTGAATGCCTGAAAAATCACCGGACACCAGCAACAATGTTCTGTCATCATCTCTGTTCAATTCTGACCTCCTCTTTTCAATAAAATTTCCCTTAATCCATTTTGTTTTCCTGCCGGATATTTCTCTGATTTT
>JAOZLU010000833.1 GCA_029934695.1 Desulfobacterales bacterium
GTACTTTCGCTTTCAGCCGGGGGATTTATCCCTCGGCTTCGGTTGAGTGATCCATGCTGAAAGCGCAAGCAGGCTGAAGCCAGCTATCGTGACAGTGCGCTTCAGCGTACTTTCGCTTTCAGCCGGGGGATTTATCCCTCGGCTTCGGTTGAGTGATCCATACGGATTATGTGTAAGCAGGGATTTCGGGTTCTCCGGCATCCGGAAATCCTTTCTTGACCATAATCCGTGCAGATATTTAATCAACAAAGGAGAACAAAAAATGGCAACAGCAGTCCGAAACCTTCTCAGAAATTTTGAATTACTGCCAAAAATTGAAAAACAGCAGTTTGCATGGGAAATTATCCGACGCAGCGTGAACTTTGACCTGCCTCCGCTTTCCGATGATGAACTGATTCTCAGTGCCGAAGAACTTTTTCTTGAATTGGACAGAAGGGAGGCGCAGGATGGCAAATCCTAAACGGGGAGAGGTCTGGCTGGTTGATCTGGGGTTGGCGGCAAAAGTACGCCCCTGTCCGGTGCTGAGTATTCCTTACCAGAACGAAGATCGAGCTTTGGTAACCGTTCTCGCTCATACCACCAGCCGAAGCCGATGAGGATATTAAATATGCCGGGAATTATCAGTAATTCTTCGCCCATCATTCATCTTGCCAAGATCGGCAGGCTGAATCTCTTACACGAATTTTATGGGACAGTCACTGTTCCGAACACTGTTTATGAAGAATGCGTAACCGAGGGTGGTGACGGCGTTGTGAATCATCAGACAACATCAATGAAAGGAAAATAATATGAGAACACTGTCAATCAATTATTCGGAAGCTGTTCCCGCTCTCATAAACCTCACGCCGGAATCCTTTGAGGAGGAGGCCCGGATGGCAATGGCCGTGAAACTTTATGAAATGGGACGCCTGACTTCCGGCCAGGCTGCTGATCTGGCAGGTATCCCGAGAGTGACATTCCTGCTGAACTGTGAGCGATTCGGAGCATACAGTGTGATGTGGGATCAGACAGAACTGGACGCTGAATTTCAGGAGTGAAAATTATGAACGGATGCATTGTGTCGAATACAGGTCCGCTGATCGGACTGGCAATTATCGGACACTTGGATATTCTCGACAAAATTTTTGACGAGGTGTCTGTTCCCGAAACAGTAAATTATGAGATGCTTGAAGGCGGAAGCATGAATACAGGTGTTGCCTCATATCGGAATTCCCCCTGGATTCAGGTGCGGCAGCTTTCCGACCCCTTGGACCCGCTGCTCGGAAATGTCCTGGATGCCGGAGAAGCCGCAGTCATTCAGCTTGCCCGTGAGTGCGAAGCAGACTTCGTACTGATTGACGAACGGAAAGGCAGAAAAATCGCCAGAAATATTTACAACATGAGCGTAATCGGAACAGCCAGGATTCTCGTTGAAGCCAGACACAGAGGAATTATCGGCAGTGTCCGGGAAGCAATTGTCGGAATGCGGAGTGGCGGATACCGGATTCACGATAACATCTTGGAATTTGCTTTGAGAATGGCAGGTGAAATATAGACGATTATCATGGCTATCCGAAAACAGATCCCCAAATTACCTCGGCTTTGATTCCCGGACGGGATTTGCCAATCCCCGGTTCGGATGGTGAACCCAATGTAAAACAATTTTGCAAATTGTTTACGCCAATCTGCCCGGCAATTCATTGCCGGGAAGGGGTTGACACAAAGCATCAGGTTCCGTGGGGACGACTGAAAAATTAAATCGCTTGCAAGGATTTCACATAAGAAACTTCCATGTAAAAAAATGGCATCCTTCATCTGTCAGTTTATATTTTTGGGTTTCAACTTTTAAGTTTTAAGGCTTCCCGCATCCGGCCAACCGGAAAAAAGTTATCAAAACAAAATTTCCTTGAAAGGATACATAATGATTGATATCCTTCCGAAAATCCGTTATAAAATATTTTTGAACTGAAGTATTCACGATTTTCGGGAAGCTTTTTCCTTGTCCCGTTAAGGACAACTGAAAACAGCCCGGCAATTTATTGCCGGGGCGGAATATTCCCATATTTATGCAGTCCCGTAAGGACGACTGAACGCTTGCCGAGCAGAACAGATGATTCGAGCTTGACAAATTCTGCCAGAATCGGCTATCTATGAGGGATTCATTAGGAAGTTCGTCTTCAGACGGTCTTCAGGAAGATGCCACACCAAGCGGAATTCTGCTGGCCGTTTAAAGACGGAACTACAAACTTTTTAACAATTCATTGTACGGTAAAAAACACAGGATAAAAAATGGCATCAGAGCTTCCAGAGCTTTATAAAAAAAAAGATGAGCTAAAAAAATTAATAAAGAAGTTGAAGCGTATCCCTCGCCAAGACATAGATGTGTGGAATGATATCCAAAAACAGATTGATGTTCTGGAAGCAGAAATCCAGCAGTTGAAAGATGAGGACATCTATCTGAGATTGAACGCATCGGATCCGATTGTGCTCAATGTTGTTGCCCATGATCTGGGAATAGAAGACTATTCCCGACAGGATAGG
>JAOZLU010000226.1:0-5298 GCA_029934695.1 Desulfobacterales bacterium
CATCATCTCATACTGGGCGAGCTTGCCGATTTCATCACCGGGGAAATCTTGGAGGATACCCTTGATGAGCGGTACAAACAGAACCTGGCGCGTCTGCTCATAAATAAGAAGGGGTATTTCAAAAACGAGGTTCAGCCCCGTTGCGACCTTCTTGTAACAGCAGGCAGTCACAGGGCGATTGTCAAGGTTGATTTCAAAATCACCCTGACGGGCCTCTCTCCTTCCCGGACCGGAGTTTCACAGGAGGGAACCCCTCCGGACCCGTATCAGGGGAAAAATGCCAAAGTCTGCATGATCATAAAATACGGTCCCGGTTCTCTGGTCACCCGTCAGCGACCGGCACTGGCTGCGTCAAGACTTTTAATGCCTTACCAGATTCCGATTGTTGTGGTGACAAACGGTGAGGATGCGGACGTTATGGACGGTTCAACTGGCAAGGTCATTTCTGCCGGTTTTGAATCCGTGCCTTCACGGTCTGAGCTTATTCATCATGTTGAAAACGCCTCTTTTGACCCCATTCCGGCAAAACAGGCGGAAATGGAATCCAGAATTGTTTACGCGTTTGAAGTTGACGGGAGCTGTCCTTGTGACGATACCTTATGCAGACTGGAATAGGAGATGGCGGGTCGTGCCGATTTGTCTTTACGCAAAGCCTGCCGTCGTTGTTCAACCCGCCTGGACAGATCGCGGGCAAAAGCGGAAGGATATGCCTTTTGTGTGTGCCAGTCCTCTTCCCGGCACTGTCTCACACGTTCCAAATAGGCTTCTGTCTCCTTCCGGTTCGCAAGATAATAAAGAATTGCAGCATGAACCTGCTCAAGAGAAAGCGTGGGATAACGGAAGATGATCTCCTCAGGGCCTGCCCCCTCCAGATAGTCCCGGACAACCGTTTCGATATTCACCCGGGTCCCTGCGATGCGAATGGCATCCCTGCCAATGAATTCAAAATAATTCTCTAACTCCATAAATAATGACCTCCGTGGCATTAAACATCAAAGGATGAGGGATGAAACTGCTCTGGCTGCGGGCGAATCACTTTCCTCCTTCATCCCTGTGCTTCCTCTTTATAAACAGGAAGAATGGTGGTAAACGTCGTTCCAAACTGCTTCTGACCTTAATCCCCGCCGTGGTCCTTTATGAATCCGTAATGCACAGAGATTGGTGTTTGGGGTCCGTAACCAGCCGAGGGTGCTAAAATTTCATTTCAGCACTCCCTTTTTTCATCAGTTCAAAATATGCTGATCCAGCACAAAACAGGCAAACTCCCCTTCAAACACTTTTTCACCGCCTCTTTCAGCAGTGACCTGAACATTCTGTTTTTTCCCTTTTTTATAAACCACCCTGGCTTCAGCGACAACTGTCTCATCTGCCTTCACAGGTTTTAAAAATTTAACATCAGCTCCCCCAAGTACCACATTGGGATGGTTGACCGCAATCATGGCTGCATAATCTGCAAGGCCGAAAATAAAACCGCCGTGAACAAGACCGGATTCGTCAGCCGTCATTCTTTCTGTAGTAAGGAGTTCAACCCGACTGAAATCTTTTTCTGTAATCAGAGGAGTCCCGCATAATTCCTGATCAATTTTTTTGTGGGTAATTATTTCCATAATATCTCATAATCTCCTGAACTTTAAAGATAAAATATAATCAGCATAGATATTGGCGCATTCACAGCCATATTTTTCAGTATCGTTCTTTTGACAAACAAACCGTTTTCCTTTATATTGTTACCATATTGTTTGAAACCTTGAAAGTGAAAACTTGAAATTGGAAAGTGAAAACTTGAAAGTGAATATTTAAACTCCTGAAATTAACGGATGACAATTGCTGATCCGAAAAAGTTGGTATTAACGATTTCAGTAAATTATAAAGGATTCAGGGAATTCCAAATAAATAATATACCCGATCCAGGGAAATGAAGCGGAACCCACCATAATCTGAACAGGTGGGTTACGCTTCGCTACACCCACCCTACATCCCGGGTATTTTATTTTTTGGGAAACTGTCGAGTCAAAACAGAGGATACGAAAAAAATCAAATGAAACAGAAAATAAAAGAGATCATCGCTCAGGCCATGAAAGCCGCTTATGAAAAAGGCATTCTGCCGTCATCAGGATTTCCCCCTGTGGAAATTGAAGAACCCAAACTTGAGACCCATGGTGATTTTTCATCAAATATTTCAATGATCATGGCATCTGTCCAGAAAATGGCCCCGAGAAAAATTGCAGAAGTCATTATAAGCCACCTGGATGACCCGGAGGATATCATTGCCAAAACAGAAATTGCCGGGCCCGGATTTATCAATTTTTTTATAAATCCCTTTTCCTGGCACCCTGTTTTACATGAGATTCATAAAAAAAATACAGCTTATGGTGCCTCAAATATCGGCAACGGGAAAAAAATTCAGGTTGAATTTGTCAGTTCCAACCCCACCGGACCGCTTCATGTGGGTCACGGTCGCGGGGCCGCCGTGGGCGACGCTGTGGCAAATCTCCTTTCCTTTTGCGGATATGATGTCCAAAGGGAATATTATATTAATGATTCAGGCAGGCAGATCAGCATGTTGGGACGGTCTGTTTTTCTGCGCTGTCAGGAACTGGCCGGAAAAAAAATTGAATTTCCCCAGGACTGTTACCAGGGGGACTATATCCGTGATCTTGCAGCGATAATCAGGGAGCAGCGGGACGATCTTCCTGATCTGGATGAAGCAGAAGCCATATCCTGTTGCGCGCAATTTGCCGCGGAAAATATTCTTTCAGGCATCAGAGACGATCTGGAATCTTTCGGAGTCACGTTTGACAGATGGTACAGCGAACAAAGCCTTTTTGATGCCGGAAGCGTGGAAGCGGCCCTTACTGATTTTCGCAGCCGCGACGTTATTTATGAAAAAGACGGCGCGCTCTGGTTCAAAACATCAGATTACGGAGATGAAAAGGATCGGGTGGTTGTCAAAAATGATGGCCAGACAACCTATTTTGCTTCGGATATTGCATACCATCAGGAAAAGTTTGACCGGGGATTTGACCGGGTGATTGATGTATGGGGCGCTGATCATCACGGATATATTCCCCGGATGAGAGCTTCCATAGAGGCATCCGGCCACAGCAGGGATCAGTTTGATGTCATCCTGGTGAAACTGGTGAATTTGTCAAGAGGGGGACAGCCCGTGGCCATGTCCACCCGGGCAGGCGAATTTGTCACATTAAAAGACGTGACCGATGAAGTCGGGCGGGATGCTGCGCGGTTTATTTTTCTGACGCGTCATTATGAAAGTCCCCTGGATTTTGATTTGGAGCTTGCAAAGAAAAAAACAAATGATAATCCTGTCTTTTATGTTCAGTATGTTCATGCCAGAATATCGAGCCTTCTGGCCAAGGGAATCGAAAGAGGCGTCAGGGTGGCCGAATTTTTGGAGACTTCGGAACTTTCCATGCTGAAAGCGCCGGAAGAGATTCAACTGATAAAAACCCTGGCCCGTTATCCTGAGATCGTACAATCCGCGGGCGAACTCATGGAGCCGCATCGCATCACCTATTACCTGATGAACCTTTCCGCCGCGTTTCATGCATACTATAATAAGCACAGGGTTCTGACTGACGATCCGGCTTTAACCTGCGGGCGTCTGTACTTGGTGCTTGCAGTTCAGAAGGTCATCCGAAACGGTCTTAAACTCCTCGGCGTTTCCGCCCCGGAAAAAATGTGAGTCAGAATACTCTCTCAGTTGCTCCTGCCGGACTGATGTTGCTCCTGCCGGATTGATGCTGCTCCTGCCGGATTGACAAATCCGGCAGAACCGGGGCCGGATTCGCTACTCTGACTCGGACGGAGATTTATTACAGCTTCCTAATATTATGAAAGAGAACGGTAAAAAACGATCTTCAAGAAAAAAGAAAAAAATGTCTTTTCTGTCAATCTGGAAGGGATTTCTAAAATGGTGCCTGGCTTTCTTTTACTCGGCATGGGTGTTTGTGCTTGGCATCCTGGTGGGAAGGGAGACTTTCCCTGTAAAATTCGATGTTGAAAAACTCCAAAAAGAATTGACTGTTTTAAAAGAGTCTGCTCTGAATGAGGAACAAAAACGCTTCAAAATTGATCAGGACTCTTTACATGAAAAGCCGCCGATTTTTGATTTTCATACGGAGCTGAAAAGTATCAGAGTCAAGCCAAAAGTTCCACCTGAACGGTCTGAAAAAGAAAAACCCGATACCCCTTTATCTGAAAAAACGGCTTTAAAGGTTAAGACAGCTTTAAAGAAAATAAAAGAAAAAATGCCTGAAAAAAAGGCTTCAAAAAAAATAAGGGAAGAAATACCTGAAAAGAGGGAGACAGCCCTCCATGCCTATAAGTCTGAAAATGCCAAATCGCCCCAGAAGACTGAGAAGAGGAATATCAGTAAAAAAGAGGATAACGCCCCGAAAAACATTACCATCCAAGTCGCTTCATTCAGAAAATCGGAAGATGCTGACAGAGTCATGAAAAGGATGAAAAGAAGAGGATACCCTGCATACATGTCTGTTGCAGAAGTTCCTGGCAAAGGTACTTTTTACAGGGTGAGAGTAGGCTATTTCAAAAACAGGGCCGAAGCCAAAGGTACGAGAAACAGGTTAAGAAAAGACGATTTGGAACCATTCTTGACGAATCGGTGATTAAAGGCCAGAATAACAGGGATGCGATATAACGAGATGATTTTTTTTATAAAGCATCCCTACAGCAATTAAGGAGTAAATCATGAAAATTACAAAAGACGAAGTGATCCATGTCGCCCGCCTTTCCCGCCTCCATATTGATGAAAGAGCCACAGAAAAATTCGCCGGGCAGATCGGAACGATACTGGAATATGTTGATAAGCTGAATCAGGTTGACACAGAGGGCGTAACGCCGACATCTCATGCGATCTTTCTGACCAATGCGTTTCGGGAAGATGAGGAAAAAGAGCATCTTGAAAGGGACATGGCCCTTGCCAATGCCCCTGAAAAAGAAGACGGAAGCTTTGTCGTTCCCAAGATAATATAGTCACTTTTCAGTGATCACTGAAAAATGAGGGATTTCCCCAAAAATAAAATACAGGGATGTAGGGTGGGTGTAGCGAAGCGGAACCCACCTCGTGCGGATATGATTCCGCAGCTATCCCGCTCAGATGTGGCATGGGTGAACCCACCTTGTGCGGATGTATGGTGGGTTCCGCTTCGCTTCACCCACCCTACATTCTTCTGAATCGGTATGTTATTTATGCGGAGTATGGTGGGTTCCGCTTCGCTTCACCCACCCTACATTTTTCTGAATCGGTATGTTATTTAT
>JAOZLU010000226.1:5398-9960 GCA_029934695.1 Desulfobacterales bacterium
GGGTTCCGCTTCGCTTCACCCACCCTACATTTTTCTGAATCGGTATGTTATTTATTTGGAGTTCCCTGACCAAGTTAAGGAGTATAAGAATGAAGTTGTATGAACTGACAATACAAAGCGCACACACGCTTTTAAAACAAAAAGAGATTTCTTCGCAGGAACTGACCCGGGCTGTCCTTGATCGTATTCACGCGGTGGAGAAGGATGTGAATGCTTATATCACTGTGGCGGATGACTTGGCAATGGCCCAGGCCGAACTTGCCGATAAAACCATTTCCGAAGGAAATATTTCACAGCTTACCGGGATCCCGCTGGCGATTAAGGACCTGATGTGTACAAAGGGGCTCAGGACGACCTGTGCATCGAAAATCCTTGAAAATTTCGTTCCTCCATACAATGCCACGGTCGTGGAAAAGCTGAGAAATAAAGGTGCTGTGATTGTGGGAAAAACGAACATGGATGAATTTGCCATGGGATCATCAAACGAACATTCAGGCATGAAAATGACTCACAATCCCTGGGACCTGACGCGTATTCCGGGCGGGTCAAGCGGAGGATCAGCAGCCGCAGTTGCCGCGGATATGTGCATCGGCTCCCTGGGATCGGATACCGGCGGCTCTGTCCGACAGCCCGCGTCCCATTGCAGCGTTGTCGGGATGAAACCCACTTACGGACGGGTCTCCCGTTTCGGGCTGGTTGCCTTTGCATCTTCCTTGGATCAGATCGGACCGCTGACAAAGGATGTCACGGATTGCGCCATCCTGATGAATGCGATTTCAGGCTATGATTCCAGAGATTCCACGTCAGTGCCGGAGGATGTGCCGGATTACACAGCTTCTCTCACGGACGGCTTAGAGGGCGTCACCATCGGCATTCCCAAGGAATACTATGCAGTGGGAGGGCTTGATCCTGACGTTTCCGGGTCGGTAAAAAATGCCATCGGGAAAATAGAGGACATGGGTGCGAAATGTGTTGATATTTCTCTGCCTCATACGGAATATGCGGTCGCGGCCTATTATGTGATTGCACCTTCGGAGGCCAGTTCAAATCTTGCCCGATATGACGGCGTCAGATACGGATTCAGGGACAAAGACAGATCAGACCTGATGGAAATGTACAGAAACACACGCTCTGAAGGTTTTGGGCCCGAGGTTCAGCGTCGCATTATCATCGGGACCTACTGCCTTTCCGCAGGGTATTACGATGCCTATTACGGGAAGGCATCCCAGGTACGAACCCTGATTATGGAGGACTTCAAAAAAGCCTTTGAAAACTGTGATGCGATTTTGTCGCCCGTGACACCGAGTCCGGCGTTTCCTGTCGGGGAAAATATTGACGATCCCCTGACCATGTATCTGTCCGACATCTTCACGCTCTCAGCAAATTTGGCAGGGATACCCGGCATCTCCGTTCCCTGCGGATTTTCATCAAAGGGCCTTCCCATCGGCCTTCAGATCATGGGCAGGCATTTCAACGAGGAGATGCTTCTCAAAATTGCTTATAATTTTGAGCAGGCAACGGATTTTCATAAAAAGAAACCGGTGTTGCAATAAAAGTCAAGTACCCGAATGCAAGTTTTTGCATCTTCGCATTCAGCAGGAACATGCAAAATTTTTATCCGGGTACTTGTTCAGCGAATACAAACCGGCTCCAAGTTTGCCGGAAGGAGGAGAGACATGGGAGCTTTGCATGCGTTGTCCCGGAGCGGCCGTGAATACCATAGGGGGCATCCGGGCAGGAGGAGAGAAGAGAAGGATGACAGACTTTCAAAGGATGATCTGCCAGAGGACAGGCTCTCAAAGGACGGTCTGCCGGTCACGGAGGAGGAGTACTGGGAAAAATACTACAACGATCCTGACTTTGTTTATGAATGGAGGAACGGATATCTGGAGGTGAGACCTGTGTCGGATCAGAAAGGAAGTGAGACCTGCCAGTGGTTCTGCGACATTCTGCGCTGCTATGTGCGGACGCATCAGGCAGGCAGGATAAGCACCCTGGATATCGGCTTCCGAATGGCCCTTCCCGGGGGGACCAGCATCCGGAGGCCGGATGTGGCCGTGGTGCTTGGCGGCAATCCGGTGGCGATAAATGACGATGACTGCACATACCAGGGGATATTCGACCTGTGCGTGGAGTCCCTGTCCCACTCAGCGAAAAGAGAGGTGGAGCGGGACACGGTGTACAAGAAAAAAGAATACCGGGGAGCCGGTGTGAGGGAATATTACATTCTCGACGCGAGGGGAACTGAGACGGCGTTTTACAGTCTGGGTGCCGGGGGACAGTACCGGAAGATCAGGCTGACCGGGGGTATCATCATATCCGGGATACTGCCGGGTTTCCGGTTCCGGGTTTCGGATCTGTACCGGAAGCCGTCCCTTGAGGAACTGGCTGAGGACCCGGTTTATTATGACTACGTCTTTCCCTCCTTTAAGGATGTCAGGAAGGAACTGGCCCTGGAAAAAAAGCGGGCCGAGAAGGAAAGCAGTCGGGCCGAGAAGGAGAAAAAACAGGCTGAGAAGGAGAGCAGGCGGGCCGAGAAGGAAAGCAGGCGGGCCGAGAAGGAAAGCAGGCGGGCTGAGAAGGAGAAAAAACAGGCTGAGAAGGAGCGCAGGCGGGCTGAGAAGGAAAGCAGGCGGGCTGAGAAGGAGAAAAAACAGGCTGAGAAGGAGCGCAGGCGGGCCGAGAAGGCTGAAAAGTCGCTGGCTTCGGAAAAGCGGCGGGCCGAAAGGGAAAAAGCTTTTGAAATCGCCCGTACGATGTTTGCCAACGGGCTGGAGGCTGCTGTCGTGATGAAATGCGCCGGCCTGTCGCCCGGGGAGGTTGCCGCCTTGGAACGTGAGGCATGAATGTACTTATTTATAAAAAAGAACCTGATTATAACGGACTGTGCCCGGGATGCTTTTCAGTAACCACAGAGAGCCGCAGAGGAGGCACAGAGAACCGCAGAGTTCTTACTGTTTTCTCTGCGGCTTCTCTGTGGCCCTCTGTGGTTTTTACGGTCTCAGATCCGAGGCTCCCCTTAATCCGTTATAATCAGAAAAGAACCCATCATAAATGTCATTCCTGCGGAACCAGGAATCCGTCGCATTATCAGCGAGCCAGCCCCCGCTTCTGCGGGAATGACATGACGGGTTATTACTTTTCATTTATGATGGAGGTATGAAAAATGAAAGCTTACCAAGTATTCCGAATTATAATGATGATAGGACTGAGTGTATTACTTGTCAGTTGCGGCACCAGTGACAGCGGCGATGACAATGATGATGCTGCTGAATGTAACTGTGATAAAGCTCCGGCTGTCGAGAAAAGCGGCCTTGTGATGACCCTTGCGAATCAGGAAGAGGAAATCCCTGCGAATGTCTCTGTGCTGTTCAAAGTTGAGACAGATGTCGGCGTACCTCTCACAAATCTTAAGTCGGGCAATTTCCGGATTTTTGAAGATGACGATTTAATCTCGGAATATGAAAGCCGGCAGGAGATTCTTCCCAAGCCTGAAAAATTTAAATCCCACACACTTCTGCTCCTTGATCTCAGCGGCAGCGTGCTGGAAAGTGAAAGTCTGCCGATCCTCAGACAGGCGGCCCGGAGCTTTGTGGATGCCATAATGCCTATCCCTGATGAAGATGACTTTGAAGAGATTGAGATGGGCATCTGGTGGTTTGACGGTGCTGCGGATATTCACCCGTTAGTTCCTTTTGTCACTGACACGGATGAGCTTATTTCAGGGATTAACACAATAGATAAGAATATAAGCAGCGACAGTTCGACCAACCTCTACGGTGCTGTTATTCAGGGAATCGCCAAAGTGGAAGACCTGACAGGCCAAAAAGAGAATATTGTCAATATCGGTTCTGTTGTCATCTTCACCGACGGAAACGATCAGGCCTCCAGAAGAACGAAAGAGGATGCTTTGAAAGCGGTTGACAATGCTGACTCAGATATCTCTGTTTACACAATTGGTCTGGGAGGAGAGATAGATAAAGACACATTGAAAGACATTGGCAGAGACGATTTTTTATTCGCCTCGGATATTGATGAGCTTGTGCCACAGTTCGAGAAGATTGCGGACGATATCAGGGAGGATGTCAGAAGTTACTATCTTCTTGAATATTGTTCTCCCAAGCGGAAAGGAAGCCATGACCTGAAAATTTCAGCCACGCATGAGGGATTGAGCGGATCCCTGACAACATGCTTTTGCGCAAAGGGTTTCAAAGGCGGATGTGAGATATCTGGCGAGGATTCAGGTGAAATTTGACTTGAAGCTTGAAGAGGGGTCTGGAGTGCAAAAACAGAGCGGAGCGGTTTTTCGCAGAGTGTGCGTGTGCAAAAAACCGTTCCGTTTCGCTCCACTCTATTTTTGCACTACGATTTTTATATTTTTCTGTGTGCCAGGAAAACGGATTATTGAAAGGACTTCACGGATTCAAATTGAAATTTGGAGAAACCTTTAAGTATTAAAATATCCTGAAACCTGAAAAACTTATATAAAAATGTCTCTTGAAATCATTCATATCGGAGCCGAACATGAAGTCACCGGTTCCTGTCATTTGTTAAGGGCAAAC
>JAOZLU010000834.1 GCA_029934695.1 Desulfobacterales bacterium
ATGTTATCCTTATCATCCTTTCCTGGCTCCCGCTCCGGTCTGACGCTGCCAGAGTCGAACTCCCCTCACGGTTCGTTCTCCTGAACCTTTCGGTTCAAGGGCTTCATTGTCCCCCGGGCTCTCGCACAAACCCGTTGCCGGGAATGCACGCCGAGGTAGGAAACTGCCGACAGCACGGCAGGTTGAACTATCCGTCTTGTGACGGTATCAACAATTAAATCAGCGACTTTACACGTCGCACCCGCTCAAACGATGGGTTATATTTTCTTTTACGATTTTCGACCTGCTTGAACTACAACTTTTTTGTTGCTTCAATACATGAACATACGCTTTTCATCCCATATCGCTCTTTTTGGCTCCAAAAAGATGATTACAGGCACAGTTTGCAACCAAAACAAACAGCTAATTCATTTAATATTAGGTATTTAACACGACCGAGCTCAATGACCCACCATTTGAGTATTAGCGGAAGATCATCTTTTCCCCTGTTACTATTGACAGGAAAAAATGGTCACGGGGATCAGAACTAGCACAGTCCTCCCGATCCTCACCTAGACATACACGAAAGAATGATCCATCTGTAAATACTATTGCAACATCTTCGCCTCCTGACAGCGTTATTATTGCATCTACGGTTTTTCCCTTGATATTTTCAATAATTTTTTCTGCTTCCACGTTTCTTAGCCTCCTTTATCAATAATTTCATGACCCCAATGAGCCACCATTTGAGTATTAGCGGAAGATCATCTTTTCCCCTCCCCTGTTACTACTGACAGGAAATAACGGTCACGGGGATCAGAACTATCACAGTACCCATCCTCACCTATACATACACGAAAGAATGATCCATCTGTAAATACTATTGCAACATCTTCGCCTCCTGACAGCGTTATTATTGCATCTACGGTTTTTCCCTTGATATCTTCAATAATTTTTTCTGCTTCCACGTTTCTTAGCCTCTTTTAAGTACCCGGCCAAAAGTTTTTCAGCATTTTCTATTATAAGCAAATGCCAAAGAATTTATGGCCGGGTACTTATCAATAATTTTATGACCCCAATGACCCACCATTTGAGTATTGGCGGAAGATCATCTTTTCCCCTCCCCTGTTACTATTGACAGGAAATAATGGTCACGGGGATCAGAACTATGGCAGTCATCCTCACCTATACATGCACGAAAGAATGATCCATCTGTAAATACTATTGCAACATCTTCGCCTCTTGACAGCGTTATTATTGCATCTACGGTTTTTCCCTTGATATCTTTAATAATTTTTTCTGCTTCCACGTTTCTCAGCCTCCTTTAAGGGGTGGATTTATACTCTTATCCATTCACCTCCTCCACCCAAAATATCCTTAACTACCTCCTCTATTATATTTTGAGGATACTCGCTAAATTCATCCTCTAATACTTCTTTGGGATGATACGGACCTTTTCCTTCTAAAACCCAGTATTGGTAGCCTCCTTCTCCTGAGTCATGCGGAATGCCAGCATCTGCCGGGTCAGTATAATGTTGAAAAAACCAATCCCACATTTGCTGTTTTCTATCATCGTCGTATTCCATTTTATCTTCCTTCTCTGTTAATAAACACAAAAAATATAACGCCCAAAATAAGCGGCGGCGGGGGATTAGCTGAAACCTTTCATTGAGAACCAGCCCCCGCCGTCCGCTTCATTGACGGGTTATGCCCTTTATTTTAAAATTTATTTGGAATGTGTTAGATTTTGCCGCATAACTTGTTACTATCCCCTGTTTTTACATTCATCAATGGCATATTGTATCCCATCATCAACAATTTTTTGGATTGTAAAGAATATATCTTCAATATGAACCATTGGAATTTGAACCGGCTGTTCCTGCTCAAAGCGAATGTTTATATGCTTTCCTCTATGGCTTCCTGAATAGACAATTTCCTTATTCGGGGGCAACCTGCCATTATTATGGCGAATAATATTTCGTAATGGAGCAACGCATTTTTCAAAGAACTCTCTATCTGTTCTTTTGATAAGCGAACCAGACTTTCCTGATTTTGATGACCATAAATCCCTTATGTTAATACTGGCATACTCGTTTTGTTCATAAGGATCAATATTGCGTTCTAACACACTGGCAACACGAGCTAATATGTCAGCGGAATTTTCCAATGCTTCACATAATAAACTTCTTCTAGCCAATGCAAATATTTCTCCAATACGATAGTCTTTTTGATCTTGCGTAAGAGAAAGCCCTAAACATTGACGCACATCAAAAACGCTTCCCTCCATCATCATTTTTTGGGGAAATTTTGGAGAATTTGAATTTAAAGAGTTCGGCATTTGATAAATAACTGCCATACCTATTAAAGCCTCTGCATTTAGTTCGATATTTCCAAAAATGCCTTGAAAACTTTCATACAGCGATTGTAATTTTTGCTTTTTATCCATAATAAAGCTGCCTCTCTTTCACCATATATTCGTGGGCATAACCAGTGATTATACAGTTTCCGTATATCTTCCAGAAAAATATTATGCCCGC
>JAOZLU010000010.1:0-6943 GCA_029934695.1 Desulfobacterales bacterium
ATTTTTCTTCTGTATCCGAACTTATCTTTTTATGCATGCAATTGCTGGCTTCAGCCTGCTTTGTTTTTCAACCTCGGAATTAAGCCGAGGGATAAATCCCCCGGCTGATAGCGAAAGTACGCTAAAGCGCACTGCAGCTGGCTTCAGCCTGCTTGAAGCTCTCAGCCCTGAAATTTATTTCGGGGCTTTCTGGAAATTTTAAACAATAAGGATAATTAATTATTATGCAGACAAAAATTTACAAAACTGTTGTGACGGTGTTTTTGATTCTGTTCATTGCTTTCGGGGGACAGAATTGCGCTTATGCAGAAGATGTTTTTGAAAATTTTGAAACCGGCCCCGGGGGGTTTTCAGAAGCTGACGGTTTCGCTGTGTCAGACGGGCGTTATCTTTTTAAGGGAGATGGAAGCGATGATTCCAAAGTAAAGGTCTGGGCAGGCGGGACTGCTCCCGGAGGAACAACTCCTGAATCTGATAATTCAAATTATTTCCAGGACTTTTTTGTGTCGGTTGACACTACCTGGGAAAGTGGTGCTAAGGATGTTGTTTACGGAATCATCCTATGCTCCCATGAGAATACAGGCGGAACCCCCAGTTATGTGCGTTTCCTCATGGAAACCGAGACAGCGGGTGGTTACAAGATAGACAAAAGAGAGGGGGATTCGTATGAAACCATAGTTGATCCACATCAATCTTCTCTTGTCAACAGGATAAATGGGGCAAAAAACCGTCTGTCGGTTATGAAAAGAGGGAATGAATTCAGTTTCTATATCAACGACGCAAAGGTCAGCCATCACACCATAGAGGGATTTGACGGCGGTGGCATCGGTTTGTCTGTGAACCATCAGCTTGATGTCAGTTTTGACAATTTCCTGATCACCTCAACAGATGATCCGTGGATCAAGAAAGGAGGATTATTCTCAATGAATGTCCGGGGACAGCTCTCTGTTGATGGTGTGAAAATAGAAACTCCGGGTTATGTGATCGCAGCCTTCGGTCCGGAAGGAGATTATGACTGTCGGGGCGTGGCGGATATTGTGGAGTCATCCGGGGAATGGAGATACAATCTCCCTGTCTCCTCAGATAAAAGACTGGGGGAAGATATCACCTTCAAAACCTGGAACAGGGACAGCGGACAGTTTTATAATACAAAAAGCAAAGTCTCTTTCAAGGCTGATACGGTGTTTGATATGCTTACTGTGGATATGCGCCTCTGCGGTCATCCGGAAGAGATTTTCGAGGATTTTGAGATTGACGCTGGCGGTTTTTGGGAAACTGGAGGTTTTTCAGTATCAGACGGGCGTTATCTTTTCAAGGGAAACGAAACCAATACGTTTTGGATAGATGCCTGGGCAGGCGGGTCTGATCCCGGGGGAATAGCTCCTAGACCTGATAATTCGAATTATTTCAAAGATTTTTTTGTCTCGGTTGACACTTTATGGGAAGATGGCCCTGAGAATATTGGTTACGGATTTACTGTATGTACATACGAGAATACAGCTAAAACGGTCAGTTATGTCCGTTTTCTCGTAGCAGCGGCAACAGGCATTTTCAAAATAGATAAAAACAAAGCGGATGATTCTCTTGGAACCATTGTTGATTGGACTGGATCATCTCTGATTAACAGGACAAACGGTTCAAAAAACCGTCTGTCAATTATGAAAAAAGGGAATGCGTTCACCTTCTATATCAACGATGCAAAGGTCAGTCATCAGACCATAGAAGGATTTGACGGCGGTGGCATCGGTCTGTATATGAACAATCAGCTTGATGTCAGCTTTGACAATTTCAGGATCACTTCGACAGATGATCCCTGGGTCCCGAAAGAGGGATTGTTCACAATGGATGTCCGGGGTCAGATCTGTGTTGACGGTCTGAGCGTGGAAACTCCCGGTTATGTGGTTGCAGCCTTCGGCCCGGATGGGGATTATGACTGTCGGGGCATCGCGGATGTCGTGGAATTATCCGGAGAATGGGGATATGATCTCCCTGTTTCCTCAGGTAAAAGTCAGGATGAGGATATCATTTTCAAAATCTGGAACAGGAACAGCGGAGAATTTTATAATACAAAAAACAAGATTTCTTTCAAGGCTAACACAGCGATTGACATGCTTACCGGAAATATGCTCCCCTGCGGTCAGCCGGAAGAGATTTTTGAGAATTTTGAGACTGGCCTCGGCGGTTTTCCGGAAGATGAAAATTTTTCTGTATCAGACGGGCGTTATCTTTTCGATGGAGACGGAAGCAGCATTTCTTTTGTGGAGGTTTGGACAGGAGGAGCTTATCCCGGGGGGACAACTCCTGAGCCTGACAATTCAAATTATTTCCAGAATTTTTTTGTGTCGGCTGACACTACCTGGGAAGGTGGGGCTAAGGATATCGGTTACGGAATTACCTTATGCACATACGAGAATGCAGGCGGAACCCCCAGTTATGTCCGTCTTCTGATAGCAGCGGAAACAGGTGCTTACAAGATAGATAAGAGAGAGGGGGATTCTACTGAAACCATCGCTGATTCGAGTACACCTCTTATCAACAGTGGCAGTGGGGCAAAAAACCGTCTCTCAGTTATGAAAAGAGGGAATGCGTTCACCTTCTCTATCAACGACATAACTGTCGGACAACAGAGCATAAACGGATTTGACGGGGGTGGCATTGGTTTTTCTGTGAACCATCAGCTTGATGTCTCTTTTGACAATTTCAGGATCACTCCAATAAATGACAGCCCTCTGCCTGACACTGGGCAGACCAAATGCTACGACAATGAAAAAGAGATTTCCTGCCCCCAGCCCGGGGAGGATTTTTACGGTCAGGATGCACATTACCCCATCAATCCGCAATCATACACCAAGCTGGATGCTCAGGGAAATGACCTTCCTGATGACGCGGCCGAATGGATGATGGTGCGGGACAATGTGGCAGGACTGATTTGGGAAATAAAAACAGATGACGGCTCAGTTCATGATAAAAATAATATGTACACCTGGTACGACAGCAACCCCGGAACAAACGGCGGAGATCCCGGAACCCCGGGTGACGGAACAGACACAGGAGACTTCATCAATGCTCTGAATACTGAAAAATTCGGAGGCTTTTCCGACTGGCGACTTCCCACAATCAGGGAGTTGTCTTCCATTGTAAATATTGGGCGATATAATCCTGCAATAGACACTGAATATTTTGCAAACATTCCTGATTATAGTCTTATTAACACTTATTCCACACTGATTTGCTACTGGTCATCCACCACAAATGCCAATAGCCCTGGTCAGGCATGGTTCACGATGTTTGCCGGAGGGTCAAATGACTACTACTACTACAGGGACACTGATAAATCAAAATCGCTTTATGTCCGGGCTGTCCGGGGAGGACAGGATTGGAAATCAGATCATTTTGCTGATAACGGCAATGGCACAATAACCGATACCCATACCGGCCTGATGTGGCAAAAGCAGGCTTATGACTTAAAGATGAATTGGAAAGATGCCCTTGGTGCGTGTGAGAATCTCTCTCTTGCCGGTTATGAGGACTGGCGACTGCCGAGTATCGGGGAACTCCGTTCCATTCTGAATTACGCCAAACATGCCCCCATCTCAGACCTGGAATACTTTCCAGATGTAAAAAAGGACAACTATTGGGCATCCACTTCGGATACTTATGGGCCGGAGCGTGCATGGTACGTCAATTTCAACAATGGCATAGACGGCAGTGAGGATAAATCAGATATTTATTATGTGCGGGCCGTCCGTGGCGCTTTTCCCAAAGCAGGCATTACAGGCACGCCGGACAGTCCGACTGAGCAAAGAGATGCAACGCTCAGAATCAATGGGGATGGGGTTGTCTCCTATCGCTACAAAGTGAATGAGGGGAATTACAGCGAAGAAATTCCTGCGTCAGAGCCAATAAACCTGACGAATCTGATCAATAAAACGCATACTGTCCATGTTTTGGGAAAGAATCTTTATGGAACCTGGCAGCCTGAAGATCATCCCACAACGGTCTCCTGGATTGTGACGAGCTTATTTATTGACATAACCAGCCCGGAGGATGGCATGTCCGTGGATGATCTGAAGAATATTATTGAAATAAGGGGAACCGCATCGGCTAAAGAAGGGAGCGTAATAGAGATACAGATAACAGACGGAGAATATTACTTAGATTCCCAAGGCCGTTTTTCCTCAGACGAAGCATGGTTGCTTGCAGACGGAACTGAATCATGGTCTTTCAATGTCAGCGCTGTCAGTTGGAAGGATAAAGACTATACAGTTACAGCCCGAAACACAGACTCAACCGGTGATGTCCTCACAGATTCCATTGCAATACTGGCTTGCCAGCCCTCAACGATCACCTGCGAACTGACTTCAGATGCGATTAATATTGGAGATAATATCACCCTATCCGGTTATATTGACGCTCCACCGAGCAAAACAGGAAAGGGAGTCAGTATTGAGTTTACTTCTCCGTCAGGTGAAAAAATCAAGAAGTCAGCCAACGCAAATATTGACGGAGCGTTTGACTATTCTCTGGGGTGCGGCGAAATTCAGGCCGCCGGCATATGGACGGTCAGGGTAAGCTGGGGTGGAGATGATGACTTATGCGGTGCTGTCAGTGAGACATACAGTTTCACTGTATCCAAAGCCTTTGGGAGTGTATCGTTTGATACGGATTCCTCTGTCATTAAATTGGGCGAATCTGTGGCGATCAGCGGCAGGTTGACTCCTGAAACCGAGTGTGAAATGGATTTGTCAGATATTCCAATTGTCTTAAATATCTCCGACCCGAATGATGGGATGGATATTCAGACCGTTCATACGGATGAAGGAGGGCATCTCCTGATACAAGATTATGCCGGTCTCGGCAGACTTGGTGAGTGGACGATTACAGCGGCTTTGGGAAAAAATGATTTGTTTGAGACAGATGCGGATCAGCCAGATTCCGTCGTTGAAATAAATGTGAAGGAGACCGCAGGATATGCCATTATCATCCAAGGATATGATATAAACGAAGAAGAGCTTGAAACCTACAACAAAACAACCCAACTCGTTTATACCGCACTGGCAGAAAGAGAACTTCTTGATGATGATATTAACTATCTGAATTATGACACTGCCCTGACGGGAGTTGATGACATATCCTCAAAAATAAACATTGAAGATGCAGTTACTCAATGGGCCGCCAATAAGATGAATGGGAAGCCAGCAAATCTTTATATTGTAATGGTGAATCATGGGCGTAGCGACGGGAACTTTCTTCTCCATAATTCCGAGAGCATTACGCCTGGGGAACTTGGCGGCTGGCTTGATACACTTCGAGAGAATCTGGAAGATGATGCCAAAGACCAGGAAATTGTTGTCATCATGGGCTTTTGTTATTCGGGATTGTTCATACAAGAACTCTCGGGCGAGAACAGAGTGATCATCGCCAGCTCTGATCTGAACAAACGTTCGATGAAGGAACCGGAGGGGGATGGCGAGATACGTCAGGGAGAGTATTTTACAGCGGAGTTCTTTAAAGCGGTTTCCGATGGCAAGTCGATAGAAAGCTGTTTTGAAGTTGCAAAAAATATCGGCACCATCTTCAACCAGAATCCCCTTTTAGATGACAACGGAGATGGAGAAGGCAGCAATGCTCTCTCTCTCGATGCTGACGCTGACGGCTCAGAGAGTTCCGATATTTATATCGGAACTGGCATATCGGATTTCAATGCGATTGACGAGGTCTCCATTACTGAGGTCGCTCCCACCATTTTTTTGGGCGTTGATGAAACTTCAACAGATCAGATATGGGCGCGTGTTGTGAACAGAGACAGGCTTAAAAGCAAAAGCATCTGGGTTAATATAAAAAGGCCCAATTCCGAAATCATCGACACAGGCGGCACAGGCCAAGTGGAAATAGACCTTGAAGGGCCATTCTTCTCTGATGCAAATGATGCAGGGGGACGGTATGAATGGCATAATCTTGGTAACCCGTTTTCAGAACCGGGGATTTATCAGATTTTCTATTATGCCAGAGACAAAATCACCGGAGAGGTGTCCCCCTTCACGGAAAGCAGATTATATAAAGCTAAAGCGGGAAATCATCCGCCTTCGCCACTCGCCCTTATTTCTCCCCAAAATGACGAGAACATAATGACAGATACTTACCTTCAGGTCAAGCTGGACTGGACAGATGCAACAGACTCTGAAGGCGATAATTTCAGCTATACGCTTCTTCTTTCCCGGGACAGTGATTTTAGTAATCCGATTTGCATAGAAGACCTGATATGCAGCATCCGCCTCATAAGCAAGTTTGACGGCATTGATACAGGACGTTATTATTGGAAAGTTCAGGCCATTGATAAATACGGGGCTTTTGAAGAATCAGAGACAGGTGAATTTACTATTTTTGACGCCAATCCCCAAGAGATGTGGGTCGGAGGGCATATTACCGATATATTTACCCACCTTTCCATACCCAATGTCTTCATAAACATACTGGGAGCCTCATCTTCCTTTCAGACAGATATGACAGGGTGTTATCTTGAAAAGGTGGATGAAGGCAGCACCCTTTCCGTAGAGGTTCCCGGATATGATTCAGCGAGTTGGACGGTGAGTTCCGCCCTTAATCAGAGGAGAAATAGCACCGATGATCTGATGTCGAGAAAAAATTTTAAGCTGACTCCCTCATGCGGCGATACGGTCACAGGTGATATTCTGAGGGATTGTGCCGTTGATCTGAAAGACGCTGTTCTGACGCTGAAAATCCTGTCTGGCCAGACAGGAACGCCCTATAAGGAAGCTGCTCTGGACGGTAAAAAAATCACATTGGGAGATGCGGTTTCTATTCTCCGAACAATCTCAAAAAAATAATATATCCGGTTCCACCCGTTTCAAAAATAAAAACTGTAGGGTGGGTGGAGCGAAGCGAAACCCACCTTGTGCTGTAGGGTGGGTGGAGCGAAGCG
>JAOZLU010000010.1:7043-15723 GCA_029934695.1 Desulfobacterales bacterium
AACCCACCTTGTGCTGTAGGGTGGGTGGAGCGAAGCGAAACCCACCTTGTGCGGAAGTCCGGGAAGCATGGAAAGTCCGGAAAAGGTGATTGGTGGGTTCCGCTTCGCTCCACCCACCCTACAGTTATAAGTTATATTTCGGTTATATCAATGAAAGGCACACCAAATGATTAGAAAATACAGTATCCTTTTTATTGTTCTTCTCCTAAATGCAGCTTTTGTGTTGTCTGAACTTCACGCGCAGATCATCACCGACGGCACACTGGGACCGGCAGCCTCTATTTCAGGGCCGGATTACCAAATCATTGCCGATTTAGGCAAACAGGCAGGAAATAACCTCTTTCACAGCTTCAGCGAGTTCAGCATCAGTGCAGGAGAAAGTGCGGTGTTTACTGGCCCCAACTCGGTGGAAAACATTATCTCCCGGGTAACAGGAAGAAATGAATCCCGGATTGACGGTTTTCTGCGCTCCCAAATACCGGGCGCAAACTTCTTTTTGCTCAATCCGTCCGGAGTCATTTTTGGTCCTCATGCTTCCCTGGATATGAGTGGCTCGTTTCATGTCAGCACAGCAGACTATCTGCGTTTGGGTGAGGATGGGAGGTTTGACGCTGTTCATCCTGGAAACGACGTGCTGAAAACAGCTTCCCCCTCTGCATTCGGCTTTTTGGGAGAAAAACCCGGCTCCATTACTTTTCAAGGCAGCGGTTCCAAAGCTGCGGAGGATTATTGGGGAATGAATGGCATTTCAGTTCCCCAAGGAGAAACACTTTCGGTGATTGGGGGTGACATTCATATTGGAGACGGTCTGTTACTGGACTCTTATCCAGTGGGAAGTCATCTTCGTGCATCCGGCGGACAAGTGAATATGGCAAGTGTCGCATCCCGCGGCGAAGTCCCGGCCGATGCTGAACCGGATATTTCCGCTTTTGAGGAACACGGAGAAATATCGCTTACCGGCGGATCAGTCATTGATGTCAGCAGTAACAAATCCGGCAATATCTGTATCCGGGGCGGAAAGTTTGTTGTCAGCGAAGAATCATCTGTCACATCAATGACCTTCAATGAGGATGGCGGCGGAATTGACATCCGCATGAGCAGAGACTCAGAGATCAGCAACGGGGGAAAGATCATTACCACAACCTTCGGCACCGGGAAGGGCGGCGATATTTCCTTTTCCACAGACAATATGAATATTCGCGATGACGGCCAAATCTTTGCTATAAGCGGAACTGTTTCATCAGGGAGTATCATCGGCGGAGAGGGAGATGGCGGAAACATAAGATTGAAGACAAATCAATTGGAAATCACCGGAGAAAAGAGTTTTGTATCCTCAGCCACTCTGGATGTTGGAAAGGCCGGTGATATTTCCATTACCGGGGATATTGTGAAAATCACTGATGACGGAAGAATTACCGCTGATAACGGGATACGAGATCCGGCTCAGGAGAAAATAAGTTTTATCGGCGGAGAAGGAAGGGGGGGAGACATTACATTCGAGGTGAATCGCCTGGAAATGGAGAGAGGGTCTATATCGTCAAACACCTTTGGAACCGGCGCGGGCGGGAATATCCAAATTTTCGAAGCCGAATTTGTCTATATCGCAGGATCGGGAACAGAAGATGTGGAATATCCGGAGAATATGTTCTATGGTATTGGTTCGCAGGCATGGGGGCTTGGGAACGGGGGACATATTACGATTGAAACCGATACGCTGAACCTCGTCAAAGACGCAACGATCAACGGCCAAAATTACGGCTCCGGTCAAGGCGGAGATATCGAACTGAACGCAAACCGCGTGGAAATTCACCAAGGAGGAACCATAACCACCAGCACCCGCGGCGCGGGCAAGGCCGGAGCCGTTTCGATCACCGCTGACAAGTCTGTCAATCTCTCCGGTTCCGGCACAAAGCTTGATAAGAGCCGAATCTACACAGCCACTCACAGCGGCGGCCCCGGCGGAAACCTGACCATATCAACGAATTCTCTGACAATCGGCAAGGATGGCGAGATTTTCGCCAAAACACTGGGAGACGATACTTATGACGGCAATACCCTGAAAGATGGTCCGGGCGGAGATATCGAACTGAATGCGGAGCGTCTGGAACTGAGACACGGAGGCCTGATCACAGCAGGCAGTGAGAGTGAGGGGGATGCAGGAAACATTGCCATTCATGCGTCAGACAGCGTGGCCCTTGATAATGCCTCGGTAAAGACAAGCACCGAACAATCAGATGGAGGAGACATCACCATCAACGCTGACAAGTTATTGCATCTCTCCCACAGCACCGTGACCACCTCCGTAAAAGGAGGTAAGGGAAATGGCGGTAACATCACCATTGATCCGGAGTTTGTGATCCTGAACAACACCCAAGTCATTGCAAACGCCCACGGCGGAGACGGCGGCAATATCCATATCACTTCCGAACAGTTTGTCCGATCTTCCGACAGCCTTGTAGATGCCTCCTCAACTCTGGGTATTGACGGTCAGATATATATCGAATCCCCGGAAGCGGATGTCACCGGAGCCATAACTGTTTTGCCTGGGAATTACCTCGACGCGGCCCGCTGGCTCAAAACTCCCTGTTCCGCAAGAACCGGAGAAGATGTGAGTCAGTTTGTGATCACCCCGAGAGACGCACTGCCGACCCGGGCCGATGACTGGCTTGCCAGTCCGCCTCCCATATTTGACAATACAGAACTTCTTGAAATTAAAGAAAATACCATCAGAGAGCATCTGATCAGAGGAGAAAAATTCCACAGCAAAGGTGACTTTGAAAATGCCGTGCGAACCTGGGAAGAGGCGATTCCCCTTCTGGAAACAGAAGGGCTTCCCTATCTTCACACACTGGCATACCTGGCAAATGCTTATCAGGCCCTCGGACATCACCGAAAAGCATTATCAGCTTTTTCTCAAGCATTGCCCGTTTTCAAAAAAAGTGATGACCCATACCGCAAAGCCCTGTTTTTCAGCACGCTCGGCGATATCCATCTCTCTCTCGGAGAGAAGGAAGATGCGAAAGCAAATCTGAAAGAAGGACTGAACGCAGCCCGGGCCTCGGATGTCCCCCAAATCCAAGCCGCTGCCCTGAACAACATGGGAAATCTCCTTGTGGAAGAGGATGAACACGGGGCCATGACCGCGTATCAAGAGAGCCTTGGGATCACCGAAGCATCCGACATCTCTCCAAAACTGAAATCAAAGGTTCTCCTGAATATAGCCCGCGTAATGCTCCGCTCCGTCACATATCAGGAAGAGGATGTTGTCAGCCTGCTGGACAAGACCCTGTCACACATCAGAACATTGCCGGATTCCCATGGCAAAGCCTCTGCTCTGATTTCACTCAGCCTGCTTGCCCGTGAAGTTCGGAGCAAACGTGAACCTCGGGATAATTCCCGGACAGAGTCTCGTCTCAAAGATATCGCTTTCCGTTCTTTGGACGAGGCAAAGGGGCTTGCCGAAAATTTGCAGGATATCCGCATCGCTTCTTACGCGTATGGCTATCTGGGCCAGTTACAGGAAGAAGCCGCACATTATCCCCAAGGCATAAAGCTGACAAGAAAGGCCGCATTCCTTGCCCAGCAGCGGCATTGCCCTGAAATTTCATACCTCTGGCAGTGGCAGACAGGGCGACTGTTCAAGGCACAGGGGGATATCGAAAAAGCCATCAGAGCGTACTGTAATGCAACAGCCATGCTGAATCCGATCCTCCGGGAGTTCCATAAAGGATATCGGGGCAAAAAAGAGACGCTTTACGGGCAGGTAAAGCCGGTTTACATCGGGTTTGCAGACCTGATTCTGAAATATGCGGAAAGCCCGAATTTCAAAGCTGTAAGCTGTAATCTCAAACCTGCAGGCTCTAAGTCCGAAGACCTGCAGCTTACACCCCACACCTTGCAGTTGAAAGCGGCCATGGACATCATGGAACTTTTGAAAACAGCGGAACTTCAGGATTTTTACCAGGACGAATGTGTGACAGCCATGAAAAAAAAGGCGGTCAGACTCGACATCGCACCGCCTCACACGGCAATACTCTATCCCATCCCTCTGCCGGACCGGTTGGCACTGCTTCTCACCATGCCCGACGGAATAAAGCACTTTACCGCGCCTGTGGATTCACAGACGCTCAGAAAAACAGCACACCGATTTGGCACGCTGCTGCACAAGCCGGCGAATCAGCGATTCAAATATCATGCAAAGCATCTGTATGACTGGCTCATACATCCTTTCGAGGCTGACCTGATATCGCAGAATATCACCACCCTGATCGTGGTCCCGGACGGAGCGCTCCGTACAATTCCCTTTTCCGCATTGCACGACGGGGATCATTTCCTGATTGAAAAATACGCCATAGCGACTGTCCCCGCGGTAACGCTCACCGATTCCGGCCCGATTGACTTGGAAAATGCACAGGTGCTCCTGAACGGTCTTTCCGAAGCTAAGGACGGATTTGATCCCTTACCCAATGTTCCGGCAGAACTGAGGAATGTCAGGCAGACCATGGGAGGCAGAATATTGCAGGATCAGGATTATATCCTTGCGAATCTGACCAGTGAACTCAGAAATCTTGAGTATTCTGTCATACATATCGCCACACACGGCGTATTCGGAGGTACGCCGGAAGAAACCTTTCTTCTGACTTATGATGACAAACTGACGATGGATCAGCTTGAGGAGTTTGTCAGCCTCGGCAGATTTCGTAATAAAAAAGTGGAGTTGCTTACGCTGAGTGCATGTCAAACCGCACTCGGTGATGAGCGGGCCGCACTCGGCCTTGCAGGAGTCGCCCTGAAGGCCGGCGCAAGGAGCGCAGTTGCAACATTATGGACGGTCAATGACAAAGCCACCTCCCTGCTTATCAGCGAATTTTACCGGCAGTTGAAAATGCCCGGCATCTCAAAGGCAAAGGCTCTTCAGAATGCACAAAAGAAGTTTGTTGACCAGCCCCGTTACCGGCATCCGTATTATTGGTCGCCGTTTTTGCTGATCGGGAATTGGCTGTGATTGAAAGAGGTTTTTTTCCCGAATGGGGAATGCCATGAATAACGAGGAAGACTTCGTGACAAAGCCTCGTCCATGAGCATGATGTCCGCATCAAGCGAGTGCGCGGGTCAGTCCGACGCGTTGCTGCATACCGCCGCTCAGTTGGAGTCTTCCCATCCTTTAAGGCCCACCTGCTCCAAAGCCTGCATCCCACGTTCCCTCCGCTCTTCGGGATCCACATTTTGGATTTCCAGCCCGTATTCCACGTTCTGGAAAACTGTTCTGTGGGGAAAGAGGGCAAAGTTCCGGAAGATCATTCCGAAATTTTTCTGTCTGAGCCGGTTTCTTTGTAAACAAGAACTGCTTCGGGCATTCCCCCAGTGAAAAAATATTCCAGCTGCCTTTTCTTCAGTTTTTTATGAATGGAAACGGGAATATCCTTGTCCTCTGAAAATCTGTGCATCATGTCAAAACACCCCCTTCTTTCAGCAACTTTTATGAAAAAAAACAGGCCATGTCAACATTAAAAATATGAACCGCGGATGAGCACTTATGGGATCATCTGCGGTTTTGTAACTGTCACAACTGGCATCCTGTCTGTATGAACCGCAGATAAACACAGATGAACGCTTTATGGGATCATCTGCGGTTTTGTCTGAAATCAGGTGTAAGGTTCCGTGAAAGGTGTCACACCTTGCTGTGACAACTGGCATCCTGTCTGTATGAACCGCTTATGGGATCATGCGGAAATGCCATCCGGCTTCCATGATGACATCTGTGTTACCTATCGTCTGGCATAAGTGATATTTTCACAGGAAAGTCCCGCAAGTTCACATTAAGACTTTTTTGTCATCCTGTAAATTTTTGTATCCCTTAAAACAGCAGTTTCTTATTCTCTGTTCTGTATAAAATGTCACTGCAAGGATGGTCAGGGACATCATATCAGCTTCCGCTTCCCGGAATCGGACATTCGGATATTTATGTCATCCAACAAAATTGTGATTTGCATACAAACAGAATATTACAAATTTACAGGATGACATCAATGACATGGCAGAGGCTTCATTGTTCAGCGTTCAAGCTCAACTACTCATGTCAGTTCACAGATGAGCATCCTCATGTCACTTCACAGATTGACCGTTTCCGATTTCAGTGTTACCTGCCATTGTTATACTTAAAAACAGATAGTTATGCAATTTAACAGCCAAATTGGCGACAAACAGAAATGCCATGCCAGCTTTCTGAAATATTTTTGACATTTATATCACTGTCAGAAATATATATCCCTTAACAATAAAGGCATTCACAGATTCACATACGACACTGATGTCACCTTTTCCCAAATATTGCCGCAACAGGACTTGAAAACTGCGTCAGAGATCCGGGAGATGCCAGATCCGTTTCAGACATTTCAGTCGTGAATTCCGCTTTGACAGCAATGACACCATGCAGGAATGTCATCCAGCTTCCACAAGGATATTTATGTCACCTGTTATCGCTTGGCAGGAGTGATATTTGACAGGAAAGCCCTGCAGTTTATGCTGAGACTTTTTTGTCACTGTATAAAATCAGACAGTCTTTAAAATAGGAGTTCTCTATTTTATATTTTCGCATAAATGTCATCAAATGACATTGTATCAGCTTCCACTTCTCAAAATCAGACATCCTGGTCATTCATGTCATTGTCTGTAATCGTAGCTATATGTAAAACGGAGTACTACAGACTTATAAATTGACATAAATGACATGGGAAAGGCTTTATTATTCAGCTTTCAGACTCAGACATTCCTGTCATCTCTGCAAATGACAGGAATGACATTCCTGAAACAAATATCATGACCGTTTCCGATTTCAGTCTTATCTGTCATTTTATAATTTGAAAACAGATAGTTATGCAACTTAACAGCCAGATTGGCGGCAAACAGAAATGCCATGCCAGCTTTCTGAAATATTTTTGACATCTATATCACTGTCAGAAATATACATCCCTTAACAATAAAGGCATTCACAGATTCACATACGACACTGATGTCACCTTTTCCCAAATATTGCCGCAACAGGACTTGAAAACTGCGTCAGAGATCCGGGAGATGCCAGATCCGTTTCAGACATTTCAGTCGTGAATTCCGCTTTGACAGCAATGACACCATGCAGGAATGTCATCCAGCTTCCACAAGGATATTTATGTCACCTGTTATCGCTTGGCAGGAGTGATATTTGACAGGAAAGCCCTGCAGTTTATGCTGAGACTTTTTTGTCACTGTATAAAATCAGACAGTCTTTAAAATAGGAGTTCTCTATTTTATATTTTCGCATAAATGTCATCAAATGACATTGTATCAGCTTCCACTTCTCAAAATCAGACATCCTGGTCATTCATGTCATTGTCTGTAATCGTAGCTATATGTAAAACGGAGTACTACAGACTTATAAATTGACATAAATGACATGGGAAAGGCTTTATTATTCAGCTTTCAGACTCAGACATTCCTGTCATCTCTGCAAATGACAGGAATGACATTCCTGAAACAAATATCATGACCGTTTCCGATTTCAGTGCTATCTGTCATTTTACAATTTAAAAACAGATAGTTATGTAACTTAACAGCCAGATTGGCGGCAAACAGAAATGCCATTCCAGCTTTCATTTTTCGATTTGAAACTTTTTTTGACATTCATGTCACTGTTAAAAGCATATATTCCCTGAAAATAAAGGCATTCACAGATTTATATATTGACATAAATGACATCCAATCCAAAAAATATTGCTTAAAGGCAGCTTTAAGACATTCTTGTCATCATTATAAATTTCAGATACTTTAAATACAAGGTATTACAAGTATCAATTTAGCATAAATGTCATCATACGACACTTAAAACACCATCCCTGAAAATCAGCTCAACAGTCAGATGACAGTAAAACCTATTGATTTTATTTGTTTTAGAGTGGATTTTGCCCCAAATTGTTCATAACTTTTTTTTGGCTTTTTCAATATCCACTTTAAAATCAGGCAGTTAAAAATTGGGCAATCGTCAAAAATGGTCTTTTTTATTTTAGTAAATCAAGCAGTTAAGTGACTTATAGACAATGAATTGTTCATAACTAGGCACTTATGAACAATTTTTTTTTTTATGTTCATAAGTCCAAAGTTATGAACAATTCATTGTCTATAACTCACTTAAGTATCTGATTTAAAAAATAAAATTCCTCAGTTTTTCCGATTGCACAATTCTGTAAACCATTGATTTTAAACAAAAAAATGAAAAAACGTCATAAAAAGTTATGAACAATTTGGGCCTTTTTTTATCTTTAAAAATCAGCATGTTAAAAATTCATTGTTCATAACTCAAAATGGCGGAATGATTATTCCATTTAAAAACAGGATGTTGCAAAAATGGGGATTTCCAGGCGGGCCGCCTAGTATTATTATTAATATAAAGGAAATAAAGATTAATAGAAGGACATGTAACGAAAAAAAAATCAGCAGCAAATAAAATGAGATTTGAGATTTTGAATTTGGATGCACTTCGGTATAGAATAATTTTGTAAATTGTTTCAGATGCCGTTCAGCAGATTAGAAAAAGTGTATTGGCGTAAAACAATTCTGTAAAATTGTTTTATTAAGACCACTGCCGGACAGGGTTCCCACTGCCGGACAGGGTTCCCACTGCCGGACAGGGTTCCCACTGCCGGAC
>JAOZLU010000010.1:15823-24522 GCA_029934695.1 Desulfobacterales bacterium
GGTTCCCACTGCCGGACAGGGTTCCCACTGCCGGACAGGGTTCCCACTGCCGGACAGGGTTCCCACTGCCGGACGGGGTTCCCACTGCCGGACAGGGTTCCCACTGCCGGACGGGTTTGCAACCCCTCAGTGCCGGACGGGGTTTGCAACCCCGTCCGTAATGTTCAGATATCCGTAACTTGAAACATCCGGAGTAATGTTCCACTGCCGGTTCCCAGCAACAAAGTCCGACAACAAGCAAACCCCGTCCGGCAACAAAGATGCTGATTTGGGATTTGAAATTTATTTAAGATTTGAAATTTGGAATTTTTTGCACTTTTAATGAGTTCATCACAAAAATGTCTTGTAACAACTTCATAAACAAGTTATATAATCATTTTACGCTTGTTAAATCATTACGGAGCAATTTATGGGATTACTATCATCTTCAGTATCAATAACCCGCTACAAGGTGGAGGGAGAGCTTAAAGAGCCTGGTCTTGAAACCGTTGCAGACGGCCTCAGAGGAAATGCCATTACAGAAATAGATAACGATATCTCAGAAAAGGCTGTGGGATGGACATCTTATGAAAATCCGTTCAAACCTGACTTTGAAGGGGTTTCTTTTGCTATCGGCGCATATCTGATTTTTTCACTGAGAGTTGACAAAAAGGCAATACCTTCAAAAATCATAAAAAAACATTATACCATTGAAATGGCAAAACAGCTCGCTGAAAGCGGGCGGGAGAATTTGTCACGAAATGAAAAGAAGGCCATAAAAGAAAAGGTCATAAATGACCTGAGCCTGCGTATCCCGGCGACCCCGGGAATCTATGATCTGATGTGGAACAGCAAAGAAGCTGTTTTGTGGTTCTTTTCAAACCAGAAAGCTGCCAATGAAGAGCTGGAAACCCTGTTCTCAAAATCATTCAGACTTACCCTTATCCGATTGTTTCCATATACAATCGCTGATCTGATGTCAGGTCTCTCTGATGGCGAGCGCGGAATTCTGTCTGAATTGTCCCCTACAAAATTCACGGAGTAAACAATGCTGGATGTTTCTGTTTCTTATGACCGTTACAAATTTTTGGGTTATGAATTTCTGACATGGCTGTGGTTTCTGATTGAAAAAGATCAGAACAAGTTAAAAGAATTGGACCGGGACCTGATGTCTCTTGAAATCGGCAACCGCATTGTGCTTGAAAACAGGTTCAATGACGCTGTGGAGAGCATTACCATAAAAGGGGATGATGCAGGCCTTGAAGAGGGCATCCTGGCCCTGAGAAAAGGGTCGGTTGTCACCGAACTGAACCTTGTTTACCGGTCAGGCGACCATGAATGGCGATTCAATATCAAAGGCGAAAGCTTTAATATCGGAAACCTCAGACCCCCTGACACAGGTCCGGTTGAATCAAAAGACGATATTGAAGGGGCCATTCTTGAAAAGGCATATCTTTATGAAAAGTCAGTCGTTTTTATCGACGCGGCATTTAAAGGTTTTATACGATTAAGACTTTCAAAGAACTGGAATGAAAATGTTGTTCCGCTTTTAAAACAGTGGATTTATTCATAGGGGTCAGGGGCAAGGGTCAGGGCCCTTCGCCTCTTACCCCTCCTCACCCCTTTAAGGAAACCCGATGAAATTTACAATAAACAAGAGCGATATCCGTAATGTGTTGTCAAAAGTTCAGGGACTGACCGGGCGAAAAACCAATCTTGCAATCACCGAAACGGTTTTAATCAAAACAGCCGGTTCCGGCATCACCCTGATTGCAACAGACCTTGAAACCGGTTTTGAAGGGTCATATCCGGCAGCACTTGAATCCCAAGGGACAGTCGCCATTAATTCAAAAAAACTTTATGAGATTGTAAGAGATTTTCCCAGTGATGACATTATTGTCAATGAAGTCGAAAGCCGTTGGATTGAAATCGGCAATGAACGCATTGAATATCATATTGTCGGAATGGACCCTGATGACTTTCCGGACAGCCCGCATATAGAAGAGGTGACATTTTTTGAAATTGATTCCGGAGCATTGAAAAGAATGATCGAGAAAACGCTCGTTATCAGCGGCGCGCCGGATGACAAACGGGCGCATATCAACGGAATTTATTTTGAAAGAATCTTCAACGGGGATGAAAAAGCTGTCAAAATGGTTTCAACAGATGGCAGCCGGCTTTCAACGGCTGACTATTGTTATGATAAAGATTTCGATCTGCCGGAGGGACCGGGTATCATCATCCCCAAAAAGGGACTGAACGAAGTTGCCAAATTTCTCGGACCCGAGGGCGCAGTCCAGATCGGTTTCAAAGATAATCACTTTATCATAAAAAAAGATGCTGAAACGATTATCATAAGGCTTCTTGAAGGGGATTTTCCAAAATACAATGATATTATCGTCAGAGGCGACGGCCATGCTGTAAATATAGACAGGCAGTTGTTCATCAGGATGCTCAAAAGAATGTCTATTTTATCTTCCGAGAGCTATAAAGGAGTCGTCTTCAATTTCGGAACGGACAAGCTTCTGGTCACTGCCCAAAACCCTGATCTTGGTGAATCCAAAGAGGAGATGGCCATTGAATTTGAGGGGGAATCCATTGAGGTGGCCTTTAATCCCAAGTATTTTATGGAAACCCTGAATGTCATTGATGATGATACAGTGATTCTGGGCATCGTTGATGAGCGAAGGCCCTGTCTGATCGAAGGGGAAAATGACAAAACATTTTTAAGCGTGATCATGCCGATGCGAATATAAGAAAGGGTTAAGGGTTAAGGGGTAAGTATAACCTTGTATGTTGCTGCCTGCCTTAACCCCCTAACCAACCCTTAACCCCTTACCCTTTTACCTTAACCCTTTTACCTTTACCCTTTATAAATATGAGCAAGAATATCAATAATACGACTTACGACGCAGATAATATCAAAATTCTGGAAGGGCTTGAGGCGGTCCGCAAAAGACCTTCCATGTATATCGGAAATGTGGATGTGGAGGGGCTTCATCATCTTGTCTATGAAGTTGTGGACAACAGCATTGATGAGGCCATGGCAGGGTATTGCGACCTTATTGACATCATCATTCACACGGACAACAGTGTCAGCGTTGAGGATAACGGTCGGGGGATTCCTGTAGGCATCCACAAAAAAGAGAAAGTCCCCGCACTTGAAGTGGTTATGACCAGACTTCATGCCGGCGGAAAGTTTGACAATGAATCTTACAAAGTTTCAGGGGGGCTTCATGGTGTCGGCGTTTCGGTGGTCAATGCCCTTTCCATGTCTTTGGAAGTGGAAATTTACTCCGGCGGAAAAATTCATCATCAGACATACCGGAAAGGCATCAAAGCAAGCGAACTGAAAGTTACCGGAAAAACAGACAGGCACGGCACAAAAATACATTTCAAACCTGATACGGAAATTTTAAATTCAGATGATTTTTCTTTTGAGATACTGAGCCGCAGAATCCGGGAACTCGCCTTTCTGAACAAAGGGGTGAGGATAAGGATCGAAGATGAACGCTCGGATAAAAAAGATGAATTTTTTTATGAGGGTGGAATCTCAGAGTTTGTCGAATATCTGAACAGGCACAGCACCGCCCTGCATGAACCGATTTTCATACAGGGTGAAAAAAACGGATCCCATATCGAAGTAGCGATCCAGTATAATGCCACCTTTGCCGAAAAGATATTTTCATTTGCCAATAACATCAACACAGTGGAAGGCGGATTTCATCTTATCGGCTTTAAGGCGGCACTGACGCGCACCGTCAATCAGTATGCAGTCAACGGAAACCTTCCGAAAAATTTCAAGACAAAACTCAGCGGGGATGATGTCAGAGAAGGCATGACCGCTATCATCAGTGTCAGAATCATGTCCCCCCAGTTTGAAGGGCAGACCAAGACAAAGCTGGGGAACAGTGAGATCAAAGGATTGGTTGAATCCCTCATTAATGAAAAACTGAGTGCATTCCTTGAAGAAAATCCGGCAGTTGCCAAAAAAATCCTTGCAAAATCCATTGACGCTGCACGGGCAAGGGATGCGGCAAAACGTGCAAGAGATCTGGCCAGAAGCAAAGGCTCTCTGATAGATTCGACCCTTCCGGGCAAGCTTGCGGACTGTCAGGTGTCAGACCCTGCTGAGAGAGAACTTTTCCTGGTGGAAGGGGACAGTGCCGGCGGATCAGGAAAACAGGGCAGGGACCGAAGGTTCCAGGCGATTCTGCCTCTGAAGGGCAAAATATTGAACGTCGAAAAAGCACGGTTTGACAAGATGCTGCGCAGCGAGGAAATCAAGAATATCATCACAGCCTTGGGCACGGGTATCGGCGAGGAAGAATATGATATTGAAAAGCTGAGATACCACAAGATCATTGTCATGAGCGTGGCCGGGGATGAACCGACCCTGGTGGCAGACAATGCAGGACAGTCAGAATTTGTGGAAATCGGCAAATTTATTGATGAGTGCATTGATGGACAGCGTACCGCAGGGCGATACAACGTCATCTCTTCTGATCCTGTGACTCATGCCACGCGTTTCCGCCCCCTGAAAGCGGTGATCCGTCACGGTCATAATGAACCAATGTATAAGATCACGACCCAGTATGACCGTTCTGTCAAAGTGACATCTTCTCACAGTGTCTTTGTGCTTGAAGATGGCAAAGTCCGCCTGAGAAAAGGCAGCGAAGTCAGTCCGGGTGACGTTCTGGTGGCTAGCAGGCGTCTGCCGCGTCCGGAAAAAAGACCTGTGCAGATTGATCTGGTGAAGACGTTCCATGATGCCGGACTGACTCATGCCCTGTATCTGAAAGGTGACGATGTGCGGCGTGTCGCCAGTCACCGGCTTCTGGCAAGGGTGGAATGCCCGGATCATTCGGAAGTGCAAAAGGTCAGTCTTGATTCAGATGGGTGGCAGACGCTTGTTGAGCAGCGTCAGGCTGTGGGAATCTCTCAGAACCAGGCTGCCGCGGTGTGCGGCGTATGTCAGCCGATCTCCGTCAGTCAATGGGAAAACAGCATCAGTCAGCCAATATTGCCCAAGTTTATGGATTATATTGAAACCATTGGCGGCAATGATAATCTTGCTTATGAGATGTTTCCTTCCAGAATTGATGAGCGGCCTGCTCAGGATGATTCGGATGAAAATGCCAGATGGCGCGTGGTCAGCTACTATAAACGCCTTGAGAACTTTACACAGGACGAACTTGAAGCACTTGGCGGGAATGTGGAGATTGTCCCCCAGACACATAAGGACAAGGCCTTCCCCCGCTATTTGCCAATTACCCGCGAACTGGTGTATTTTCTGGGGTGGTTTGCTGCCAGGGGATGTCTGGACAAAGACCAGGTCATCCTCAGCCTGGATAGGAAGGATGAGCCATTTCTTCCGGAGCTTGCCATTTATGTCAGAAAGGTGTTCCGCGAAACCCCTCACCGCTCTGATGATCCTGGATATCCCGGCATCAGATTCTGTTTTCACAGCGTGGCTGCTGCACGGTTGCTGAAAGCGTGGGGATTGGGCGGACTGATGCACGAGAAGGCATTGCCGAATATCATATTCAGCCTTGATGAAACTTTGCAGACTGCTTTTCTGGAGGGCTTTTTTCTTGGCAATGGTGGTGTGACTGAGGACATGAATGTGTCGTTTCCCTCCAGTTCAAAAAAGCTGAAGGACGGCCTGCTTTATCTTTTCGGACAATTGGGCCTGATTGCGAGTGCGACCTGCCAGCCTTCTGACACCGGGCAATACACTGTTGCCATACATGGTAAAGATCAGCTTGAACAATGTCGGCAGATTTGGCAGGGTCATCCGGATGCTCATAAGGTGGAAGCGTTTCTGGCAAATCCCGAGTGTGAGAACTCTGATTATATGCCAATCAGTGATGATCTGATGGGGTTGAAGGTCATTTCTGCTGAAGATATCGAACTGGTTGGCGACTATGTTTACGATTTTTCTGTTCAGGATGACGAAAACTTCGTTTGCGGAACAGGCGGACTCTTAGCGAAAAACACCGACGCGGACGTTGACGGGTCTCATATCAGAACACTTCTCCTGACATTTTTCTACAGACAGATGAAAGAGATTGTCGAGAAAGGGTTTCTCTACATTGCCCAGCCGCCTCTGTTCAAGGTCGGCAAAGGAAAGAGCGAGGTGTATCTCAAGGATGAGCCCGAGTATAATGATTACCTCGTGAAAAGGGTGTGCGGTCAGAGAAATGTCAAAAACAGCAGGGATGAGACGATCTCGGAGCAGGACCTGTATCTTTTTATCGGCGATCTTTCAGAATATATCTCTGTAATATCAAAGCTGGAACGCCGCGGCATTTATCCTGAACTTGTTGAACTGCTGATAAAACAGGGCGTCGAAGATAAGACATTTCTTGAAGACGAGGCCAAGATGTCGGAGCTGAGAGATTCCCTTTCAGAGAAAGGATATGAGGTCGGCGAATTATTGTGGAATGAGGAACGCGGCGTTTATGAGATGACGATCACGCCTCCTGATGGCGGAAACGGCGAATCATTGACAGACAGCAGCGCAACAGGCAGGGAAATTAAACCGCTCGTACTGGGTAAAGGCCAACTGGTTTATTCCTCAGATTTTCAGAAGAGCCTGGTTTTGGGAAAAAAGATTTTTGAATTCGATCATCCGCCATTTTCGATTTTTGCCAAAGACAAGGAAGAGAGTGCGATTCTTATTAAGAACAAGGTGCGTCTTCTTTATTTTATGATAGAGGAAGGCAAAAAAGGGATCGCTGTTCAGAGATACAAAGGGCTTGGCGAAATGAATCCGGATCAGTTGTGGGAAACCACGATGAATCCGGACAAGCGGATTCTGCTCAAGGTGAAGGTGGAAGACGCGGTTGAAGCGGATGAAATTTTCACGCTTCTGATGGGTGATGTTGTTGAGCCGAGAAGGGAATTTATTCAGACAAATGCGCTTGAAGTGAGTTCGTTGGACATATAAACGGTCATGGCTTTCAGCCATAACAAAGCACGAATGTCATAAAGATATAATTGATTGATATTTTTGCCGGACGGGGTTGCAAACCCCGTCCGGCAACGGCAAACCCCCGTCCGCGGCAACGTCCGGCAACGGGCAGCGAGATATTAAACATTGCGGACGGGGTTGCAAACCCCGTCCGGCAACGGCAAACCCTGTCCGGCAACGGACCGCCATTTCTCAGGAATTGTCCTTCATCCATCTATGCTAAAAGTGGAATCCCCCCTGTTTCCTATCCGATTTGAAGTAAGGCGACTGATCAGTTCATCTCAGAAATCCAAAATCAAAATTTTTCAGTCTGTGCGGTCCCGCCGGGGAATAAATTCCCCGGCTGAAAGCGAAAGTACTCTAAAGCGCACTGTAAATGGCTTTTAGCCTGCGTTGGCCAGTTAATAAGACATAAGAGGAGGATGCGATGAATCATGAGAACATTCTGAGATGGATCCGGAACAGCGAGAATTCCGGCATGGAATTCAAGCGGGATGACATTCGGCCTGAACAATTGGCAAAGGAGATTGTAGCTCTTCTGAATTTCAAGGGCGGCAAAATACTGCTGGGTGTGGAAGACGACGGGAGCATATCCGGAATAACCCGGCCTTCTCCCGAAGAATGGGTGATGAATGTCTGTTCTGATATCGTTCATCCCAGGATCATCCCATATTACGAGGAAATTCAGATGGGAGACAGACGGGTCGCGGTGATCTCCGTGGATATGGGCATTTCAAAGCCTTATGTGATGCGTCATGGTAAGGGGGAGAACATTTATATCCGGGTAGGCTCGACTTCCCGACTTGCCACGAGGGAAGAGCAGATGCGCCTTTTCCAGGAAGGCGGTTTTTTGCACGTTGAGATTCTGCCAGTCCCCGGAACCTGTTTTGCAAATCTTGATCTGAGGCGTCTGAGTGACTATTTCGGACGGGTCAGAAGGTTGATTCCTTTGCCGAACACGGATGAGGACTGGACCCAGTTGCTGATCAACATGGAATATATGAGCGCGCATGAAGGCTCAGATTCCTTATGCACCATTGCCGGGCTTCTCCTGTTCGGACGCCGGCCCGGGCGTTTTCTCCGACAGGCCGGGCTGGAATGGATTGTGTTTCCGGGAACCGAAAAAGATTATGACACCCGGGACAGAGCCGGCTTGGATGGTCCTCTGGCTGCACTGTGGGATGAAAATGGAGAGCAGATCGAAGACGGTCTTCTTGATCTGCTGATGAATAAGGTCAGACAGCATGCATCTCAGGAAAAACTCTCGGAGAATCAGTTGACAAGAGTTGTTCAATGGGATTTTGCCCCTGAAGCGATAAGGGAGGCCGTTGTCAACGCGTTTGCCCATCGGGACTGGACAAGACCCGCCGATGTCGAGGTCTCGTTATATTCGGACCGTATGGAGATCATCAGCCCGGGGCCGCTGCCCAACCACGTCACAGTGGAACGCATGAAGCAGGGGCTTCGCATTCCGAGAAATCCCATCCTGATTCAGACCCTTAAAGATTACGGATATGTGGAGTACATGGGCATGGGGGTGAGAAACAAGATCATCGCGGGCATGAAAAAGCATAATGGGACAGAACCGGAGTTTGTTGCGGATGAGTTTCAGGTGCTGGTTCGATTGCTTAAAGAATGAGGGATTGATGAAGGGTAAGGGGCATATTCATCAAGCTAAGGCTGCCGGACGGGTTGCAAACCCCGTCCGGCAAAGAAACCCCGTCCGGCGTTATTCGCCTGGAAT
>JAOZLU010000010.1:24622-27408 GCA_029934695.1 Desulfobacterales bacterium
GGGTTGCAAACCCCGTCCGGCAAAGAAACCCCGTCCGGCGTTATTCGCCTGGAATCAGACTAAACAGGGACTAAGCCAAAATAACAGGAAACATCAATGAAAGACATCTCACAAATCAATATGGAAGCCGACCTTCGCAGATATTTCGGTTTTGATGCTTTTCGGTCGGATCAGAAAGAGGCCATCCAAACGCTGATGGAAACGCATCGGGTATTGTGCATTCAGCCCACAGGACACGGCAAATCTCTGCTTTACCAGTTGCCATCCCTGTGGGTGGAAGGACTGACGCTGGTCATTTCTCCGCTGCTGGCACTGATGCGGGATCAGATCCGGCAGTTGAACGAGCGCTTCGGCATCCCTGCCGCGAGCATCAATTCCGACCAGACCGATGAGGAGAACTCGGTCGCACAGCGATCCGCGATTGATGGCACCATCCGTATCCTTTTTATTGCGCCGGAGAAGCTGGATAATCTGGAGATTTACAAATTCCTCATCCGTCTGAATATCGGATTGCTGGTGGTGGATGAGGCGCACTGCATCTCCACCTGGGGCCATGATTTCCGGCCCTCTTATCGCCAGATTGTGAATGCGGTCCGCCGCTTTGAAAAAAAGAACGATGACCTTCGCATCTTAGGACTCACAGCCACCGCAAACCGGCGCGCAGAAGCGGATATCGCCCGTCAGTTGGCAGATGCCGCGAACAAAAGCCCTCTGAAAGTCCTTCGCACCTCCATGGACAGACCCAATATCAGTCTCTGGGTGATATCAGTACAGGGAACAGCGCAAAAACTCGAAGTTCTCGAAAAACTTCTCCGAGAGACACAGGGAACCGGAATTCTTTACTGCGCCACCCGGGACGGAACCGAGATCGCCGCGGAATATCTCACGGAAAAAGGATTGGATGTCGTCTCCTACCATGCTGGTTACGACCCGGACCGGAAACGTCAGTTGCAGCAGACATTCATGGATGGAAGCACAAAAGTCATCGCGGCCACCAATGCCCTTGGAATGGGCATTGACAAATCCGACCTCCGCTTTATTGTCCATCTGGACGTTCCAGGATCCGTGACCGCGTATTATCAGGAAGTGGGCCGGGCCGGGAGAGACGGTCTTCCTGCCCGGGGAATCCTTCTGTTTGACGAAAACGACCGCCGCATCCAGGATCACTTCATCCGCTCGGCCCTGCCCACAATAGAAGATTTCCGAAAGGTTTATGCCAATATACGCCCTGATGAGGAGAACGCCCTGCCGACCCTCTCGGCCGTGAAGGTCAGAACCGGTCTTCATCCCACCCGGGTGACGCTGATTATGGCGGAACTGACAGAACAGGGACTGATCCAAAAAATGATGGTCAGGCGGAGACAGGTCTATTGCCGCACGGATAAAAGAACAACTCCGGATCTGACCCGATACACAAACCAGAATACAGTCCGCACCGCCGAACTGGAGGCCATGCTTCGCTATGGACTGGGGGAATCAGGGTGTCTGATGCAGTCGCTCCGTCTGGCTCTGGGAGATGAAGATGCCAAACCCTGTGGTCGGTGCAGTCAGTGTCGCCCTGATCATTTTCCCCAGAATTTGGCATCTTCGTTCACAGGAGAGGCAGCCAGGTGGCTGGCGCAAAGGAATGTTCCCATCACAGCCACGAAGATTCCCAGGATGTCAGAAGGCGTTTCTCTTTTGAACGGGGATCTGCGCTCTCCCCTGTTTATTCAGTTCATGCGGCAGCGGGCCAAAAACAATGCAGGGAAAAGTTTTCATGAACTGCCTCCTGATCTTGAAAAAATGCTGTTCACCAAGCTGGATCGCATGAGAGAAACCCGGGCCTTCGGACTTGTTGTTCCTCTTCCTTCAAGAACTTGGAGTCAGTGGAAGTTTGTCGGGGAACTGGTGTCAGAGCGACTGAATGTCCCTCTGTACGCTGACCTGCTTGCCTGGAAAGAGATGCCCACGCATCGCCAGGGAGAGTTGCTCAATAATGATCAGCGAAAGGCGAATATCAAAGACAAAATGAAGATCACCCGGCGAATACCGGGTCTTTCGGACCGTGCGATTCTTCTTTTGGATGATTATGTCGGCTCCGGAGCGACCTTGAAAGAGGCAGTGCGGACACTGCGGAAACAAGGCGGCGTGTCCGGGGATATCGTCCCTCTGACCATGGCCCGTGTCCGTTGGCGGCTCGGAGCCAGGGGGATGATTTAGCACTCCATAAGCGTGATGTGTGAATTCACGTATCACGCCTGATTGCTTGGATGAGTTGAGCCATGGAAAACCTGAGTCATTGATCAGACAAGAGGTTGGAATCTGAATAACGAAGATGGAAAATTTAACATGAGACCGTTTAATGCAACAACAATTTGAAACAAATGTCTGCAAATCCGAGACAGGGCCGCCCCGCATAGAATACCTGCGGGTGGAAAAACCAGCCAGCCCACTTGTCACCTATTATCTCGCCATCAATGAAACCGCCAGAGGGCCGGTTGCCGGGGAGGAATGGTTGCAATGGCAGTCGGGCTCCGAGGGCAGACCGTTCCGTTTTTTGGATTTCCGCATGGGGGAAGGTTTTGTTTTCCCAGATGAGGTTCCCTTTGAAACGGATACGCGCATCATAAAAAAATTGCAGTCATCGGAATTTGCAGAAAAATTGGAATCAGCAGAGATGCTGGCAGTCAGCACACTGGGCCAGTTTGCCAGGCATCCCCATATCAGCGTATTGCGGCGTTTTATCAGTGATTGGCATCTGTCCTGTCTGACTCCCGGGAATATGCGCGGTATTCCGGAAGCCG
>JAOZLU010000010.1:27508-33442 GCA_029934695.1 Desulfobacterales bacterium
TGTCGGGTTTGTCCCGGGTGATGAAAATGTTGCCGTTGCTTTTAAGAAGCTGATCCCGTTTTTGTTCCAGGCATCAGCGGAACTGTTACGAGACTGTCTGAATGATTAATTATGAATGAATGAGATAGCAAGATGAAACAAAAATGGTATCCGATTTTTCAAAGTGTGCCGGCGGATGAATTTACCGACCGGCAAGAGATCATCGCCTATCTGTTGCGTTGGGCGGCAAACACCGCTCGCGACATCACCCTGAGTACGGCCGTAATCGGACAACGACGTCTCGGCAAGACAGCGGTGCTGGAGCAGATATATAACCGTCTTTTCTGGGAACAGGACAAGGTGGTGCCAATCTATTTTACTTTTGAGGCCAGCCCGGTCACCTCTACCGAGTTTGCCTTTGCCTATTATACCAACTTCCTGCGCCAATATGTGGCCTTCCGGCGTAAAGATTACCTCCTGGCCCGGCTCACGGACAGGGATGTGGAATTGAAGAATCTGGTGGAGATGGCCGAATCTCTGTCGGGTGATCCTGTAGCCCGCCATGCCGGAGGTATGTTCCGTCTGTTAAACTCGCCTACCGCGCAACTGCACGACAAATTGGCGGCGGCTGTCCACCTGCCCCGCCAGATTATGGAGTACAACCGCGGGCAGGGCAAACCGGAGACACCGATTTTCGTCATGCTGGATGAGTTCCAGGAGGTGCTGAAAATCGACTACTCCGATGGCAAGCCGGCGGATACGGTTGGTCTGTACCAATGGGCGGTGGAGGGACGGCAATGCCCTCATTACGTCACCGGCTCGGCCATTCGTCTCATCACCCAGGAAGTGCTGGGCACCGGTGCGCTGTTCGGTCGTTTTCGCCATCTGAAATTCCCACCTATGGAAGCGGTGTATGGGCTGGAGATGGTTGACAATCTGGCCACTAAGTATGGCCTGACCATTTCCGAACCAGTGGCCGGTTATCTGGTCAACCGCTGCGGCGGTAATCCCTTCTATATTCGGTGTGTGCTGATGCAGGCAATTGAGCAACAACAGCGAGACATCCCGAATGAGGGGGCAGTCAGCAATCTGATTGCCCGCGAGGTCACACGAGGTCAAATTGCTCAGGACTGGGCCGGACAGTTGCAGAAATATTTCGAGACCATCAACTCCTATACCATTGCCAAACGCATCATCTTTTATGCGGCCAAGTTTGGTGACAGACGCATCCCCCCGGAGGAGATTGCGGCTGAGGTGAAGCGACCTGTAGAAGAGGTGCAATATACCCTCAAGCAGTTATCCTTTGCTGAAATGCTTGACGGCCGTGGCGGCAATATCTACTACAACATCAAAGACCCCATCCTGAAAGATTTTATCAACACCCAGTATGAATTGGACATTGAGGGTGGCTCTTGGAATGAAATATATCGAGAACTGATGGAGAAATATCAGAGTTTGCAGGGCAAATATTCTGACCTGCTGGGTGCGTTGGTGGAAGCACGGCTGGAGGCCCTGCTCAATCGTTTTGACGGACGGACGGTGCCGGGCCGGTTATTCAACACGACCGAAGAGGTGGAGTTGCCAAAATTCGTCTATGTGGGAGACACTTATGTCAAACCGCCCGGCAGCCGGGCATATCAGATTGATTTGGAGGGGGAGTGGTATAAGGATAATTATGATGCCTGGGTCTGGGCAGTTGAGGTGAAGTGGTGGAAAACAGAGGTCACGCCTTCTGTGGTGAAGAAATTCGTTGCCGCGTGTGAGGCTTTGCAGAAGGAGAAGAGACTGGCCGGGGTGGTCAGGTGGCTGGTCAATCAGGGCGGGTTCAGCAAAGGGGCCAAAAAGGAGTTGGATGAGTGCGGTGTCTATTACTCCGGCCCGGACGAGATCAACGAGCTGCTATATATGTTTGGCATTGAGCGACTTTTGAAAAAGCAGAAGGTTAACCTCATGGAGGAAGATAATGACAGAAGATAATTTCCAAAATATTGAATCAGGCCTGACAGGGAGGTTGCAATTTCAGCATGTCACGGCGATATCGGGCATAAGACGGCATGCTGAGATTGCAGCCTCCCCTGAATTGAATCCGTTATAATCAGAAAACAAGACAGGTCAGAAGGAAGATGAACTTTCTGTGATGCCAAGGAATTTGGAAAATGAAACAACTTGTTAAGATCATAGTCTTTATGACCGTATGTATCCTGGGGATATCTGTTTTGCCCTGGGCTGCCTCGGTTCCTGTGATCCGCGTGGATGCGAAAAACAAAACCGGCAAGGACATCGGTGTGGAACTCGGACGTCTGATCATTGATCGGTTTCCCGATATCGCGAAATCTGTTGACAGCTATCTGGAATCTTACAGCAGCCAGGACAGATTCAATTATATTGTCCGCAGACGGCTTGACGCCGTCAGATCATCTGTGGACCGCAGGTACAGGGATGAGGTGGATGGGATGGCCTCTCTCCTTGTCAGTTCGGACAGGAACAAAATCGGGGACGGGGTTCTCTCTTCAGATGAGTTCTGGTTCTTCCAACTGATACCGGATATCGGGAGAGAGAGCAGTTGCTCCGGTTTCGGCGTGTTCGGCGAGTGTTCCGCATCAGGGGGGCCTATTGTGGGAAGAAACATGGACTGGTTCACGACCGAGGCCCTCAGAGGGATTCAGGCCATAACGGTTTATGAGTACGAGAAAAATGTATTGGTGAACATCGGCTTTGCCGGGTATGTGGCCGTGGTCACTGGATTCAACAATCGGGGACTCTTCGCGGCCCATCTGGATTCTCCCATGGGACTGCCTTATCCGGATACGCCCCGGGGAATACATTCTGCTGTGTTTGAGATACGCAAGGCACTGGAGACCGAAGGCTCGATCTCACGGGCAGCGTCCCTGATGCGCAGACAGCGGTATCCGTTCAGTCATAATGTCCTTCTTGCAGACACAAGGGATGTTCAGGTATTGGAACAGGTCCGGGGGGAACCCGGCAGGCTGAGAAGTGCTTACAGTCCCGTCAGGATAGACATATCCTGGGACAAACCCTGCCAGATCGCTGTGGTCAACTTCTTTGCTCTCAGGGGATATTCAAACCATGTGACAGAGACATGCCGGTGGCGGCGTTTTGAGACGCTGGCCGTGTTCGACAGATATCACAAGGCATATCCCGGAGATGTCATGAAAATCATGCTCGATACCAAAACTGTCTGTTATGACAGCATATTCAGGGATCGCACGGTTCAGTCCATGGTCTTCACTCCGGAGGACAGAAAACTTTACCTTTATACAGTGCCGGTCTCCGGAGTTCATCCCCCGAATCCTGTAATGGAAGAGGTGAAAGACCTGATTCCTTCCGCACCCCCGGAAGGTATGGCGGATGTCGGAAATCTCCTCATGATTTTTCTGCTCGTCATCGGTGTGCCAGTCGGGGCGGTGATTTATTACAAATGGGAATCCAGCCTGAAACGCAGATTGTCGGTTTATGGGGATGAGAAGGAGAATGAGGAGAATGACCATATATGATAAAAAACCGTTGCCGGACGGGGTTTCCGCTGCCGGACGGGGTTTGCAACCCCGTCCGGCAATCAGAAGGAGTGACAAAAAAATGAAACCTGATACAGAAACAGAAATCCGGATTGCAGATATCAGGAACTGCCCCGAAGTAATTCCGGTTTTGGCACAATGGTTTGAAGATGAGTTCGGATACGAGGACGTGACAAAAGAAGATGAGACAAGCTGGCTTGAACAGAGTCTTCAGACAGATGAGGGACTTCCGACAACTCTTGTTGCTTATGCAGGCGGCATCCTGGTCGGAACAGCCAGAATCTTTACTGATGAAATGGATGACAGACCTCAGTATAACCCCTGGTTTGGCTACTGGTTTGTTCTGCCTTCCCACAGAAAACAGGGAATCGGCACTGCGCTTGACCAGGCAAGACTGAAAGCCGCCAAAAAAGAAAAAATCGGAAGAGTCTATTTATGCACCCATACTCAGAAAGCGTACCGATTTAAAAGAGATTGGCGTCTGATTGAGGAAAGAATATATTATGGACACGATGCAGCTGTTTTTTATAAAGATTTATGATTCGGCAATAATGGGAAAAGAACCCGGCTTTTTTTGACACTGAAAGGAATATTCCTGATTCCCGTCATCGTCATAAGCCGGGCTTGCGGAGATGAGACTTAATCTGCACGGATTGTGTGTAAGAAATAATTTGCTTCCGGAGTTGCAGACTAATCCTTGTCTTATCCCTGATCCGTGCCTTACTTCCGAAACAGGTCAATAACGGTTTTGCGGACCGCATCCGGTTTTACGGGAATAATCCCTGTATTTTCAAAGCGTTCGGAAATATTCCAGGGCCTGTTCAGGAACGGGTTATATACCAGCAGAAAAGTATAGTCGTAAAAATTCGCCCGGGTCATGTCAAACACGCTTTTCAGGCCCCGGGTTTTTTCTGTGATATTGTCAAAATCCCTGTTATTGTCCCTTAACACCCCTGACCTGCACTCCACCATCAGTATCTTTCTTCCCACCATGCCGATGATATCAAAATCCCCTTTGGAACGAAAAATTTCTGACGGGGCTCTGTAATTCACAAGGGTATAGATTTCATGATTGAAATCGTTCCGAGTCAGATGATCAGAAATGATCTGATACACAAAGGCATTGAGCCAGTGCCCCTGGAGCAGTCCGTCATAATCTGAATGAAGCTTGTCAAACTCGATCCGCATAGGGTTTGAATGGCTTTTAAGCTTCTGAATGTCCTGAAGCTCTTTTTCTATCCACTCGCTGGTACGCTGCACCAGAAAAGAGGGTTCATAGTCGCTGACAACATCGTATCGTTTCATAAGCCCGAAAAAATACTCTGCTGCCTTTGCATGTTTCACCTGGGTGTTCACTTCCTCTTTTTTATGATAAAGCGCAAGCTTGAACAATTGCCAAATATTATAAATTTCAGAGAACTTGTCGCCAATCTTCTTTGCCAGTTCAAAATCATCTTCACCGAATTTCGTGATATCCAGGATATCAATACCTGCTGCATAAAGTGCCTTGAGGGTTTTTGAGTGGGATATCAGTTCATCATGTGTCTCTGTTCGCTGTTTGATCACCCCCCCGGGCAGGCGATTCCAGAATTCAAAATTTTTGGACAGACATTTTACCTCATCGTCAACATCCAATGGGACAATGTTATGATGGATGGTTTCCAACGCGCTCTTTATGTCCTGCGTTTTCTCCAACACATTCGTTATGACAGATTTTGGCTTGGATGCCATTGGTAAAGCGTCCAATACGATTTCCAGCAGTTCCTGAAGCTCTTCAGCTTTTTGAAGTGGATTTACCATACTTCCTCCTATGAATCATGCCTGTCCGAAAAATTCCGGGGCATTTCAAAGTTCCCGGGAATGGTTCCAATTTTTGGAATACTCCCGGGTCCTCTGGCTCAATGAATATTCAGCAGATCAGGAACGCTCCGGCCGGGTTGGCAAATCCACGGGCCGGTTCAAATTTATCCGTCCGAATCGGGCAATAACGGATATATTTTTCCTTAATTTTCCAATCTGCTGATACTGATTTTGACAATTCTTATGTCAAAACAGGCCGAAAACTGAACCCATCCGGCCTTCCAAAATCATTGAATTTTCGTGATCCTGTAAAATTCAATCTGCCCAGCAGGTTAAAACTTGAACAAACCTGTAACACCGACTATATAAAACAGACGAATAAATCAATGGGGTGAAGGGAGTATTCAGAGGTGGGAAAATCCTACTTTTCAGTGAAATATGTTTGTATTCCCTGATGACCAAGTTTTTATTATACAGGAAATCATAGATTTTTCTGATGGTTATATCTTGGATGAATGATAAATCACGTTGGAACCGGCAATAAATTGCCGGGCTCCCTACGGGACAAAAATCAGTTCAGAACCGGCAATGAATTGCCGGGCTATTCTCAGTTGTCCCT
>JAOZLU010000835.1 GCA_029934695.1 Desulfobacterales bacterium
CTTGCACTTCAAAGAGGTCAGAGCCGTTCCAGTCTGCTTCCGGGGTGTAGGAGATATTCCTGGTCGTACCACTTCCGCTCGCCCTTGCCGTGCCATAGCTGGCGGAACTGCTCACAGACCACGAAAGCCTATCATCATCAGCGTCGGTGGCGTTGAGGGTCAGGCTGAACGGATCGGGAGAACCGTCCGCATCCATTCCATCTTCAGACATGACTACGGTTACAGCGTTTCCTTCGGCAATGTACGGCGGAGCGTTTGCTCCTAAGGTCGCACAGACCTCTTGGGCAGGGCTGTAATTCGTATTTCCGGGCTGAGTGGCACAGATAGCTGTGGAACCATGACCGATTATCGTCAAGGTGTTATTGCTGATGCGGGCGACCGAGGTATCCTGAATGATAAAGGCAACAGGCAATCTCGAACTGGCACTTGCGTTTACAGTAAAGGTGTCGCCGATGTTTAAAACTGAAGTCAAAGGCGGTTCAAATGTGATTGGAGTAATCGTCTGAGAGAGTCCGTTTACAATAAGCGTCTGCGGAACCTCCGCAGGATTATAATTGATATCCCCTCCCTGATAAGCTGTGATAATCGTAGTGCCTGCACCAACTACTGTCACCGCATCTCCGGTCACTGTGGCAACTGATGTTTTTGAGCTGCTGAAGTTGACCTCCAATCCGGAACTGGCGGTTGCGGTCAACATAAAAGAATCGTCGCCATAGTTTTTGACAGGCAAAGAACCAAAGGTGATTGTCTGGTCGGCTTTGGGCGTTGTTAAGGTTACGCTGTTTCCATAGGCGGTTCCTCCGTTATTTATTGCATAAGCCCTGACGTAATATGTTATGCCGGGCGTTAATCCGCTGATTGTGCTTGTGAATGTTCCTGCACCGCCTCCGTGGTTTGTACAACTGTTGACTGTCGTCGGATTTGCCGATGTGTTCCAGCAAACACCTTTGGAGGTAATAAGGTTTCCGCCGGCCGTTCCGCCGCCAGTTGCGGAAGTTTGGGTAATATTGCTTACCGGAGTGGTTGAAGCTGTCGGGGGCACTGCTGTTGTGGCAAAAGACCTTTGAGAGCCGAATGTCGTTCCTACACCGTTTGTAGCATAAGCCCTGACATAATAGGTTGTGTTAGGAGCTAATCCTGTAATTAAGCTTGCAAAATGCCCCAGCCCGCTGCCATTTGCTGTACGGGAATATAGCGTCGGATCTGCCGGTGTGGCTGGAATAGATGCGGCACTCCAACATACTCCTCTTGCTGTCACAGCCGCTCCGCCATTGGAATTGACGTTGCCGCCGCCAATTGCACTGCTTGAAGTTATTGAAGAAAGGGCATCAGTTGAAACTGAGGGTTTGACAGCGGAGTCTCTGTTTGTCACATACACATCAATATTCGCAAGCGCGTCATATTTGACATTTGTTGTCGCACTGTCATTCACCGAGAGAGTAATTCTGTAAGTCGTATCCCCATCCGGAGCCAAGTCATCCTTCCCTTTCACGGTCACTTTCTGAAGCGTATCCCAATTCGCACTCGTAAACTCGAGACTGCTAATGATAAGCTCTGTAACACCCTTCAGGAGATCGGCTTCGTCCAGATCCTCTTTCGTTATATCAATCTTGACAGTTCCATCGGGATCACTGTTCAGATTGACTTCAAATATAGCCTTTCCGCCTCCTTCAGTTGTCTCCAAGGGATTCACATCAGTATCAGACGGACTGACCGTAATACCGGTATGGTCATTGCCATCATCATTGTTCCTCACATTTATCGTTTCGTCTCCGACATTATTCCTGTAATTGGCATCTGCCGTTTCACCGTCATTTACCGACACAGTAATCTGGTATTCATCGTAGGCATTATCTACGTCATCATCTACTCCCGATACGATCACATCCTGAGGCGTATTCCAATCCCCACTTGTAAATGTAAGGGGGAGAGATGATGTAATCATTCCTTCATCCGCGTCACCAATCGCCACACTAATTTCAACATTTCCCACCGGTTCGCTAATAAGTTCCACTGTAAATTTAGCTGTGGTCCCATCTTCATTGGTAATCAGAGGGGTCGTGTTGGGGATGATGGGGGTGAGTTTGATTCCCGCGGTATCGTTGTCCGGGTCGATGCTGACCGTGACGCTGCCCGGGGAGGGGAGGGCCGCATATTCGGTTGTCGTGGTGGAGGCGTGGATCTGGTGGGTGACCGTTCCGGAGTGCGTCCCCTCGGCCACATCGTCATCTGCCGCGTCCACGTTGACGGTCTGGGCGGCCGCTGTCGTGAAGGTGAGGTTGACCGCCACGCCTGCCCCTGATCCGATGTCGGTCTGGGCATCCGGGGTCACGGCCACCACCACCTGCCCGGAGGACGGCGTGGTGTCGAGTTCCACCGTGTAGGTGTCGCCCGCGCCCCCCTCAGCGACATCCGTGCTTCCGCCGGACTCGGTGATCGTCACCCCGGCGGTGTCGTTGTCCGGGTCGATGCTGACCGTGACGCTGCCCGGGGAGGGGAGGGCCGCAT
>JAOZLU010000227.1 GCA_029934695.1 Desulfobacterales bacterium
TATGTAATTGGAATGACATGCAAAAAACCGCTCGCTGCACTCGCTTAATTTTTGCTTATTCTGTTCTCACACAGAGGACGCAGAGAACAGGACTGGAGATTCTTTTCTGGAAACCTGTTAAATTCCGATTTCCTCATCGGTGAGATAACACGCGGGATCAGGTGCCCATACGTCGCCTGTCACTGCTTCCGCACGCACCCTGAAATTGCCGCCGCAGACATCTAACCAGCGGCACTCGGCGCATTTTCCCCTGACGTGTTTTTTCTTCTCTTTTAACTGCGTCAGAAATGGGTCCGAGGCCCCGGTCCAGATTTCAGAAAACGGCTGATTCCGGATATTCCCGAAGCTGCGATGCCGCCAGAACTGATCCGCATAAACCTCACCATCCCAACTGACACATCCGATCCCCCTGCCGGAGTTGTTCCCCTCATTCATCTTGAGAAGCGAAAGCACCTCTTCAGCACGTTCAGGGTTTTCCTTCAGCAGCCGCATATACAGGTACGGACCGTCCGCATGATTGTCAACCGTCAGCACTTCCTTGGGTTTTCCCCTGTCATGCAAGTGTCTGGTGCGATCCATGATGAGGTCAACTGCGGCCCGGGTTTCCTCGTGGGACAAATCCTCTTCCACAAGTTTCGATCCCCTGCCCGCATAGACAAGATGGTAAAAACAGACCCGGGGAATGTCCATTTCTTCCAGAAGGTCGAATATTCTGGGGATTTCTTGTGCATTGAATTTGTTGATGGTAAAGCGGAGACCGACTTTTATCCCTGCCTCCTTGCAGTTTTTTATGCCTTCCAACGCAGAGTTGAAAGCACCTTTCACTCCTCTGAAACGGTCATTGACCGCTTCCATTCCGTCAAGACTGATGCCCATGTATGAAAGGCCGATTTCTTTGAGAGTACCCGCCATTTTCCGGGTGATCAGTGTGCCGTTTGTGGAGATGACGGCCCGCATCCCTTTTTCCACCGCATACGCGGCAAGTTCGGGCAAATCCTTGCGGACCAGCGGCTCTCCTCCGGACAGCAGGAGGACAGGCACTCCGAATCCGGCCAGATCATCTATGAGGTCTTTGCCCTCCTTGGTGGAGAGTTCATTGTCAAAGGGGATATCTTTGGCATGAGCATAACAATGCACACATTTCAAATTGCATCGCCGGGTAATATTCCAGACCACCACCGGCCGCTTGTCACTCGAAAATTGAAGCAGGTGGGAAGGAAGTTGTGAGGATTTTCGTCCGTAACGCAGCGCGTCCGACGGTTCAACAGTTCCGCAGTAAAGTTTTGATATTCCAATCATATTTTTTCAGGCTTTCTGATTTTGATATGTCCCGAAGAAAACCGGTTTCTCAAAAAAACGGGTTTCTCTGTCGGGCGACGGGTTATTGAAATTTTTTGGATAAAAATAATACTTGGATGTAGGGTGGGTGGAGCGCAGCGGAACCCACCAAATGGAGATCAGACTCGCCAAATGGGGCAAAAGCCATAAGGTTTTGGTTTGACGGTCTTTAAGCAAGATGGTGGGTTCCGCTACGCTCCACCCACCCTACATCCACCAATCCATTAACGGTCAGACATGATGTCCGAGTTCATCTTTAATAAGGTTGCCGATATATGCCTCCGGGTTCAGAAGTGCTTCCCGTGTGATGAAAAAACGGGTTCTGCCGGTTTTTTCCTGGACCAGTTTGAGACCCAGTTCAAAATCCGCTGTCAGTTTTTTATAAACATCTTCAGAATTGATGGGAGAATTGGCAAACTGGCTGATAATGAAATCAATGGCATCTTCTTCCATAACAATATTTACATCATGGCTTTTGTAGAAATACAGCTCGATTTCCTTGATCTCGTCAGAGTAAGACTTGATCATTTTGAACACATTCCCAATGTCCATGATATGGCTGCAATAAAAATCTGCCACGGTGTCAATGCGTGAACGCGTCAGCGTCAGATTATATTTTTCAGCGAGATTTTTTTTGTCTGATTCCATGTATTCGAGAATAAACTCTTTTTCCTCATCCGCCACTTTTTCATAAACTTCGCTGATTTCGTCGCTGTCCGGTGATGCTTTAAATTGTTCAAGCCATGTTTCCGGATGTCTGACGAGAGAATAAGTTGCCGGGAAAATTTTGGCATCGGTGGAGGGCAGTGCTGTTTCAAACGGAAGCAATGCCTTTTCAATGGCACTGACCAGACCTCTCGCACCTGTATTTTCAAGAAAGGCATTCTTCGCCAGCATATCAAGGAGCTTGTCTTCAAATTTTACGTCAATACTGTAAGCCGCAAAATCAAGCTTCTTGCCGAGGATAACCGGATTGTTCGGATTCTTTAAAATTTTGAAGAGATCCGCTTCCGTGAGCTTCTCGAAAACCGCCTGAACCGGAAGACGGCCCACAAATTCCGACTCAAACCCGAATTCTATCAGATCTTCGGACTTTACATATTTAAGAATATCAGCCTGCTCTTCGGCATTTGTGATATGCGCACCAAAACCGATGCTCTGGCTTCTGATTCGTTTTTGAATAATCTCTGCCATATCCGCAAATGCACCGCTCATAATAAACAGGATGTTTTTTGTATTGACCGTGCGTTTGTCACGCTCGCCGGTTTCACGAAATCGTTCAATTTCCTGCATCATTGAGATGGGATCATGGGGGACTTTTAATTCAACCTCTGTTTCCTCCATGGGTTTGAGCAGAGCGCGCTGAACGCCTGTTCTGGAAATATCCGAGCCGACCAGATTGCGGCTGGATGCGATTTTGTCAATTTCATCAATATAGATGATGCCGTTCTGAGCCAGTTCAATATCGCCGTCAGCTTCCCTGACCAGGTCCCGGATCAGGTCTTCCACATCACCGCCGACATAGCCGGTTTCACTGAACTTGGTGGCATCTCCCTTGACAAACGGAACCCCTATTTTTTTTGCGATGAGCTTGACCATATAGGTCTTGCCCACGCCGGTAGGTCCGATCATCAGGACATTGTTCTTGATGCGCCCGACCATGCTGCTGATATCATCCAAAGCGGTTTCCGAATACGTTATCCGATTGAAATGGGTACATATTTTTGTAGCCAAAATCGCTTTCGCATGATCCTGCCTGACAATGTACTGATCAAGGTAGGAAACAAGTTCCTCGGGTTTTAAGTCAAAATCAAGTTTTATTTCTTCGTCAGGCACTTCCTTTGCGCTTTCCACAAAAGCTTTCTGGGGCATGCTCATGGGAGAAATGACCCTGACTTCGCCTCCGAATCTCTTGGCCAGAAATTCGCCGATTTCCCTTTCTATTTCCCTGGGACTGGGTATTTTTTCATTGTGCTTTTCCATAACCATCCAAACATAATCATATATAATTAAAAATGCAAAAATAAAAAGTGGAAAGTAAAAAGTGGAAAGTAATTTCAGCAGGTCGAAAATCCCTGGCTTTCAACTTTTTCACTTTCAACTTTTCACTTTCAATTTTTCGCTTTAATACCCCTCATATCCCAGGTCTTCCTTTGTTATCTTCCCTTTGAACAGGTTATACGTCCATACCTGATACGCGATGACAATGGGGATAAAAATGATGACCACTATCAGCATAATCTTGAGCGTAAGCGGGCTTGAGGATGAATTATAGGCTGTAAGGCTGTAATCTGCTCTGAGGGTTGAAGGCAGGAGTTTGGGGAAAAGTCCGATAATGCCGAAAAAAGTACACAGAACAATAGTGAGCGCAGAAGCAAACCATGCCTTGAAATAGGCTTTTTTGGCCAGGAAAATCTTTGTTCCCAGGAGCGCAAGAACATTCAGTCCAATCACAAGAAAGAGCCCGGGATTTGCAATATAATTATCATAGAGCTGGGTCGCAAATCTGCTGGCAAAAAGAAAGAGGACAGCCACAATCAGGAGAATCCCCCACACTCTGTTTGCCATCTGTACGGCTCTTTCATGAAGCTCCCCTTCTGTTTTAATGGCCAGCCACAGCGCGCCGTGTACCAGAAAAAGGCAGAGGAAAAGTGCGCCGCCCAGAAGCCCGTAAGGATTCAGGAGCGTAAAAAGCGATCCGTGATAAAGGCCGTCTCCGTCAATGGGAATGCCCTGAAAGATATTGGCAAAGGCCACGCCGAACAGCACCGCAGGCGTAACACTGCCGATAAAGATACATGTATCCCAGATTTTGCACCAGGCCGGATCATCCACCTGATCGCGGAACTCAAAGGCAACTCCCCGCAGAATCAGGGCAAAAAGAATCAGCATCAGGGCTGAATAAAGAGATGAAAACATGACGGCATATACTGTTGGAAACGCTGCAAAAGTGACTCCGCCTGCGGTAATAAGCCATACTTCATTGCCATCCCAGAGCGGTCCCATGGCGTTCAGCATGATCCTTTTTTCATCGTCATCTTTTCCAATAAAAGGGAAAAGGATTCCGATACCGAAATCAAAACCGTCTGTCATGAAAAATATCGCCCACAACAGTCCCCAGAGGAAAAACCATATTATCTGTAATTCCATATTTCATACCTCCGATTTATCAGTCACTGTTTGCGGTTCATTATTTGCTGACACTGAATCCGGCCCTTTTTTAGCAGTTTTTGCGATCAGCCAGAATCCTGTCGCTCCCAAAATACCGTAAACTACGATAAAAGCAATCAGAGAGACAAGCACTTGGGAAACTGCTACAGGAGATACCGCATCCGAGGTTTTCATCAGGCCATAGACAATCCATGGCTGGCGTCCCACTTCCGCCAGCACCCATCCCATCTCAATGGCAATGTACGGCAGGGGAATCGCAAAAAGCATCACTTTCAAATAGTTGGTACTCTCAGGCAGACGGTTCCGCCTGAACCACCCGATGATCATCAGAATGGGAAACAGGGTCCCCAGTCCCACCATGATTCTGAACGCAAACAGGGTGATAAAAACAGGGGGTCTTTCCTCCTTGGGGAAATCCTTTAATCCTCTCACCTCGGCATCAAGGTCGTGATGACTGAGAAGGCTGAGAAGGCCGGGGATGGAGCCGATTTCAATCAGGTTTTTTTCATTTTCCTCGTCAGGAATGGCGAACAGGTGGAGGGGTGCTCTTGTGGTGGTTTCCCAGTGCGCCTCCATTGCTGCAAGCTTTGCAGGCTGAACTTCTGCCACATGAACGCCATGCATATCCCCCTCGACCGCGACAGCAATAGAGAAGATAAGCCCGAATACAAGGGCAATCCTGAAAGATCGGGTAAAAAATTCGATATGCTGCTTTTTCAAAAGGTGATATGCGCTGATACCCATGACGAAAAACGCGCTTAACACATAAGCAGCAAAGACGGTGTGAAAAAATTCAAGAATTGCAAATTTGTTGAAAACTACCGCAGCAAAATCAACCATTTCAGCTCTTCCGTTTCTGATGGCGTAACCCACAGGATGCTGCATCCATCCGTTTGCGATCAGTATCCAGATTCCAGACATCGTACCCGCGGCTGCGATAAGCCACATCACAGCTGCATGGGCCTTTTTCGAGATTTTTTTCCATCCGAAAACCCAGATGCCGATGAGTGTGGATTCCAGAAAAAATGCCACGGTTGCCTCAATGGCAAGAAGCGAGCCGAAGATATCGCCGACATAAGCCGAATAGCGTGACCAGTTGGTTCCGAACTGGAATTCGAGGGTAATCCCCGTAACAACGCCCAATACAAAGTTGATAAGAAATATCCTGCCCCAGAATTTGGTCATGGACAGGTAAATCTCATCGCCTGTCCGGACATATTTTGTTTCCATGTACGCTATCAGGATTGACAGCCCGAGCGTCAGAGGAACAAACAGAAAATGAAACATGGTGGCCGCGGCAAATTGCAGCCGCGAAAGTAGCACAATATCCATTCAGATTCTCCTTATTTGAAAATTGAAGGTTTCTTAAAATCAACAGTCAGCAGATCTAAAACGCCCCTCGGACTGCTCTCTCATTGCCGGACGGGGTTTGCAACCCCGTCCGGCAGTATGATCCTCCGACAGTTGGCAGAATTTTCCAGACGGGGTTGCAAACCTCGTCCGGCAGTAGAGCGTAAATAATCCCAGGCGAGCGCAGACAGAGATTTCCGACGAATTCCCGATCTGCTGACAATCTTCAGTCAACAATCTTCAATTTGTTTAGGTGCATTTGGTGAAGTCTATATCCTTGCCGCACTTGTCGCATTTATGCGCTTTGTCAAATTCATCCGAAAAAATTTCTTTTTCCTCTCCGCACTCGGGACATTTGCACATAAATGTTTTAAACTGCTCATAACCAGGACAATGTTGGGGTGTTGTCATAATAACCATAGTGAAGATTGAATATTTGCTTCAATCTTCACGGGTAATTATCCGTCCAGTTTCTTGGCGATTTCCCGCCCGTAATCCTGGGCCATCTGAACGCCGCCGCCGAGTGAACTTGATTTCAGCCTCAGCGGACCGCTGACCATATCCATTTTGAAGATATTTTTCATCGTGTCAAAAATCCGCTCAGGGGCTTCTCCGCTCCATCCGAACGCGCCGAACGCGCCGCCGGCCTTTCCCTCAAGCCCCGCCTTTTCAGCCATGAAAAGCATGGTTTTCATCTTCTGCATCATGGCTCCGTGATATGTTGCTGACCCGAAAACAAGGGCATCATATCCCTGGAGATCAGCTTCGTTCTTGATATCGTTGACGTTTGCCACTTCAGCTTCCATTCCGGAAAAACGAAGCCCCTCAGCGACAATGTCGCCGATCTTCTGTGTCTCACCGGTTCTTGTGTCATACACGATAAGTGCTTTGCCCATAGCATTCTCCTTATTACTTTATGCGCTTGTCAACCCCATCTCCCTGACAATCCGGCGTATAGCAGGTGTTGTCGAGAAATTCACATTTTTCCTTGCATGACGGACATTTTTCAGGAGGCGCATCAGCCTCCAAGGTATATCCGCACTTCTGACATTTCCAATTCGCCATAGCTATCACCTCTTTCGTTATATTCAGCAGATCAAAAGTTTTCATTCTGCCTGTGAAACTACAGGGATCAGGTTTAGTAAGGATTCATAATCCTTACTAAATTAAATCCATGCAGCTCTCAGCGAATTGGAAATTTCCGATCTGCTGACATTAAAAATTGGGTAGTTCTGAAGAGGTGGTGAATCCCGTTCAGTCCCCCGAATATCAGGACACTGAATCTCATTCATCACTACTTGTGCAGGACTACCGGAAATTGAATACTTCCAATTTCCTGATTACGCTTTCCAGAGACCATGAAGATTGCAGTACGCCCGTGCTGAAATCTGAGCAGCTTCCACAGCAAAAGTTGCCTCAGGGGTATCGCCGGGACTCAGGAACTGCCGGTAAACCTTTCCGTCCGCAATAATTTCAATCCATTCTATAGAGTGCTTTTCCTCCATAGGATGTGCAACTTCCCCGACTTTGACTTTTGCGCCTCCAGAAATCTTTTCCAGTACCGGAACATGTTTCTCCTTGGCTGCATCCACTGTGTTCTCTGACATCAGCACCATAGGTTTGTCACAGCAGGCAATCTCGCCTTTTCCGCCATGAAGTATCTCGATAATATTTCCACACAGTTCACATTTATAAACTTGTAATCTTTCTGCCATGTTTTTTCCTTTCATATTGGTTAAAGTTTTGATGATTATAACGCATCCAAGGCACGGAGAACGGCCCCTGAGCTTGCCTAAGGGCCGGACATGAAACGCTTTTTTAATAATTTTCTTCAAGCAGTTCAAAATGGGCCTGGGGATGGGCGCATGCCGGACATGCGGCGGGCGCGTCATTATCTTCATGGGTATAACCGCAATTGCGGCAACGCCATACCACTTTTTCATCCCTCTTGAAAACCCGGCCGGCTTCGATATTGGCAGCGAGATCGCCGTACCTTTTTCCATGCTGTTTTTCAGCAATGGAGATTTTTTCAAAGATCATGGCAACGGCATCGAAACCTTCTTCACGAGCGGTTTTTGCGAATGCGGGATATACTTCCGAATATTCTTCATGCTCACCTGCAGCTGCGGCTTTCAGATTTTCAAGGGTGGTTCCGACAACGCCTGCCGGAAATGTGGCGGTTATTTCAACTTCCCCGCCTTCAAGAAATTTAAAAAATCGCTTGGCATGCTCCTTTTCCTGAGCCGCAGTTTCCTCAAAAATTGCCGAAATCTGCACATACCCCTCTTTTTTTGCCTGGCTGGCAAAATATGTGTAACGGTTTCTCGCCTGAGACTCACCTGCATAAGCTGTCAAAAGATTTTTTTCTGTCTGAGTACCTTTCAAACTTGCCATTTGTTTATTTCCTCCTTCATTTTTTATTGTTTCTGTCCCCGACAGTGAAAAGCTGAAAGCAATCTCCGCAACATGCTGAAATTGTTCAATGGGAACCGTTGATCCGGAAAATATCGGTATCAATAATTTCAGCAGATTATAAGGACTTACGACTGTCGGACTGTATCCTTTCTGATTCTGACGGATTTTGTGGTTGTACATGATTTCAGACTGTTACGAGCCTGAAAATCAGTCTGCCGGAACATGCTTATCAGTAAGCAACCCGTGAATCCGGGGTTTGCAGATTTTCAGCCTGTATCAGAAATCACAAAAACCGTCAGAACCAGTCACATTGAAATTAAACTGTAATTTTCTAAATTAAGGTATTTTACAATAATTGTCAAACTCAGATTTTATAAATTTTAAACATAATCGGTTCTGATCTTCATTTCAGCCATCTGTCTGAATCATGATTCACAGGATTAAGTCGCTGCAACCCGGACTGTTCAACTGTTCAACTTTCAACCTTCAGCTTTTCACCGTCAAAATCAAAAATATAACCCACCGACCGAATACTCTTAAAATAAACAGGTTTTTTGGGATTATCCTCAAAATACTTCCGAAGCCGGACAATAAAGTTATCCACAGTCCGCGTGGTTGTTTTGCCGGTGTATCCCCATCCGATTTCCAAAAGCTTCTTTCGGGAAAGCGGCTTGCCCTGATTGGTGATGAAAAGCTTCAGAAGCTTGACTTCCTGATCGGTCAGATGAATCTTCCCGCATTTGCAATGGGCGATTAAGGTGTCAAAATTAATCCGGTTGCTTCCGAACGTATAGTCCCCTGCCAGTAACGAAGGCACTGCCATGTCCGACCCGCTGTTTCGATTCCAGGATGTCCGGATGAGAAGACGCTCGACCCGCAGCAGAAACTCTTCCAAGTCAAAAGGTTTTGAAAGATAATCATCCACCCCGTAGGAAAGCCCCTCCACCTTGTCACGGGAATCCCCTCTGGCAGAAAGGATCAGAATCGGAATCTGTTCATCTTCAAGACGGATATTCCTGAGTACAGATAATCCGTCAATGAGGGGTAGCATAATATCCAGCACGATCAGGTCCGGACGCCACTCCCTCCATTGCTGAAGGCCTGCCATGCCATCAGGGGCAATGCTGACCTCATATCCCTGAAACAGCAGATTTAATTTCAGACCTTCTGCGATATGCATTTCATCTTCAATAATCAGAATACGTTTTTTTTCTGAATTTTTCATTGGCAACATTTTTAAACATAAATAACTACCTGAAATTGAATATAGTTGTAGGGTGGGTGAAGCGAAGCGGAACCCACCACTCCACTCATCCTACATTAAAAATGGTGGGTTCACCTGCATTAAAAATGGTGGGTTTCGCTTCGCTTCACCCACCCTACATTTTTGTAACCGCACAGGTTAATCCTGCAACGGCAGGATCAGCGTAAAAACGGATCCTTTTGCCCAATCCTTCTGCTTTCAGCATTAAAAATGGTTTCGCTTCACCTGCTTTCAGCATTAAAAATGGTGGGTTTCGCTTCGCTTCACCCACCCTACATTTTTGTAACCGCACAGGTTAATCCTGCAACGGCAGGATCAGCGGATCCCTTGCCAATCCCTCTGCTTTCAGCATTAAAAATGGT